>NZ_JBHJRC010000019.1:0-55016 GCF_042261735.1 Kitasatospora sp. NPDC056327
GGCCAGTACGCCGTCCAGGTCGGTCAGCGCCAGCGCCGCCACCTCCGCGATGGTTCGCCCGGCGTTCGGCCCGCTGGTCGGCGAGGTGGTCGGCGAGGCCCGGCGGGGTGCTCCACGGCCGGTCGGAGCGGGCGGTGGAGCGGCTCGTGAAGGTCCGGTCCTCGACGCTGAAGCCGTTCGGCTGCCGGCGGGCCCGCCCGGAGAACGCCGGGAAGACCGCGCTGCGTCGATCAGGGCCATGTTCAGGCCGTCCGCGGCGGCGGTCCACCGCCGGACGCGCGCCTCGTGGTTGAGGATGTGCCGGGTGTCCTCGTGGTGCCGGCGGGCCCACTCCGGCCTGTCGGCCTGCGGTACGCCGTCGCGCTCGGGGATGCCGGTGATGCGGTGCACGCAGCGCTCGTCCTCGCTCTCCCGCGCCCGTGCGGCGCGGGCCGCCCGGAGCGTCCGGAGACGGCCCGCTACCGGGCGGGGCCAGGGTGCTTGGCGCGGGCCGGGACGCGCAGCTGTCGCAGGGTCCAGGAGGTCGTGGTCAGGCCGGCGGTGCGGGCGGTGAAGAGTTCGGCGGCGCGGCGGTAGGAGAGCCGGGCGCGGTGGGTGTGGGGGCAGCGGTCGGGGGCCGGAGTGGCGGCGGGCGCGCGGCGGGTGGTGAGGAAGAGCGGGCCGGCGGTGCGGCCGGCGAGCAGGAGGGGGAGCAGCCGGGCGGTGGCGGCCCGCCAGGTCAGGAGCGGGGCCGAGGGGTGGGTGCGCCGGTGGACGAGGTCGAGGTCGTCGACGTCGAGGGCGAGGACGGTCTCCACGGGGGCGCCGCTCTCGTGGAGGAGGCGCCAGAGGACCTGTTCGCGGAGCGGGGCGCGCAGGGCGAACAGCGTGCGGACCTCTTCGGGGGTGAGCGGGGCGGGGCCGGTGTCCGGCGCCGGGAGGGCGCGGGGGCGCAGCCCGTCGGCGGGGTCGGCGGTGATCCAGCCCTGTCCGCGCCACCAGGCGAGGGCGGCGCGCAGGGTGGAGAGCTCGCGGTTGAGGGTGCGGGGGTCGGTGCCGCCGGAGCGGTGCTCGACGGCGGCCCGCAGCCGGGCGGCGGCCCCGGGGTGGTCGAGCAGGGCGAGCGGCAGGACGGGCGGCCGGGCCCGGCGGCGTCCGGGGCCGGTGGGGGCGGGGCGGTCGGCGAGGGCCCAGGCCCAGGTGTGCAGGGCGATCCGGTAGATCCGGCGGGATCCCTCGCCGAGTCCGGACGCGGCCAGGTAGTGCTCGACGGCGACGGCGTACTCGACCGGGGGGAGCGGTGCCATGTGCTCCTGCTTTCCGCAGTAAATGAAGCTGGTCGGGCTCGTGGGAAAGATATTCGATGCGCAGTAAATCGCAGATGGAGCCCGGTTCACAAGTAAATTTACTGCGGCTGTTGACGCTCCTCGTGAAATTGATGGAGAAAGGCTCAGATTTTTCGCCGGAAAGTCTTGTCCGGGGTTTCCGTGCGTGGGCAGACTGGGCGACCGTGACAGGGGAGAGGGAACGGACCCGGGCCCGCCGCCGACGGCCGAGCAGCCGTCCGGCCGTGCTGGGCGAACGCGACTTCCGGTGGTTCTTCGTCGCCTACGCGACCTCGTTGCTCGGCTCCTCCATGGCGCCGGTCGCCGTGGCCTTCGCGGTGCTCGGCGGCGGGGGCGGGCCGGACGGCGGCGGAGCGGGCGGGGGCGGAGCGGACGGCGGGACGGCACTCGGCTGGGTGATGGCCGCCCGGGTGCTGCCGATCGTGCTGGTGATGGTGCTCGGCGGGGTGGTCGCGGACCGGTGGGGCAGCCGTCGGCTGATGCTCGCCGCCGACGTCCTGCGCTGCGCGGTGCAGGGCGCCTTCGCGGTGCTGCTGGCCACCGCGCACGCGCCGGTCTGGGCGATGGTGGCGCTGGTCGCCGTCTGGGGTCTGGGCGAGGGGGTGTTCCTGCCGGCGCTGGGCGCGCTGGTGCCCGCCCTGGTGCACCGGGAGGAACACCTGTCGGACGCCAACACCCTGCTCGGACTGGCGCGTTCGGTGTCGACGGTGGCCGGTCCGGCGCTCGCCGGCGTGATCACGGCGGGGTGGGGGCCGTCGGTGGTGCTGCTGATCGACGCGGTGACGTACGGGGTCGGCGCCTTCGCGCTGGTCCGGCTGTCCACCGCGGTCCCGGACCGCACGGGCACGGGCGAGGGCGAGGGTTCGGTGCTCGCCGACCTCCGGGACGGCTGGGGCGAGTTCCGCTCCCGGCGGTGGCTCTGGGTGACCACCGTGCAGATGGGGTTCTTCAACCTGCTGGTCTGGGCGCCGTTCCTGGTGCTGGGGCCGCTGACCGCGCACCGCGAGCTGGGCGGGGCGCGGGCCTGGGGGCTGGTGATGGGGGTGTACGGGGTCGGCGCGGTGTCCGGCGGTCTGCTGATGCTCGGACGCCGGCCCGGGCGGCCGCTCGCGGTGGCGACGCTGGCGGGCCTCGGCTGGGCGCTGCCCCCGGTGTCGCTCGCGGCCGGGCTGCCACTGGGCTGGACGGTCGCGGCGGCGCTGGTGGCGGGGGCCGGTTCGGCGGTCTGCGGTTCGCTGTACGGCTCGACGCTGCAGGCCTGGGTGCCGCCCCGGGTCCTGGCGCGGGTGACGGCGTTCGGCGGGCTGGGCGCCTTCGTGCTGGGGCCGCTGGGCCTCGCGGCGGCCGGCCCGCTGGCGGACCGGGTGGGGGTGCCGGCCGTGCTGGCCTTCGGCGCGGGGTGGCAGCTGCTGGCGGCGGCGGTGGTGCTGGGGGTGCGCGACGTGCGCGCCCGGCGCTGGGAGCAGCCTCCGGAGGGGAAGCCCGCGGCGGAGGGGCCGGGGGAGGGCCCGGGCGCACGGCCGGCGGAGGGCCGGCCGGGGGAGGGCCGATCGCCGGAGGACCGGCCGGTGGACCCGGCGCCGACCGTGACGGGTGCCGGCTGAGCCGGTCGGTCGTACCGTGGAGGGGTGCGGGGGCGAACGGAGGAGGCAGGACATGCCCGGTTCTCTCACCATCAGCCACCACGGGGCGGCCGCGTCGCTGGACCACACGGACGCCGTGCGGCTCGCCACCGTCCTGGACGAGCTCGCGTACCTGCTGACGATCCCGGGGCCGAACCGGATCAACGAGGCCCAGGTCGCCGCCCTGTGCGAGGGGCGGACCCCCGACCGGGCCGAACTGGCGGACTGGTCGCGGGCGCTCGCCGCGGAGCTGAGGGGACGCCGTTAGGGCGCGTCCTTCGGATCACCGCCGGGTCCGGCCATCCGTCCCGCCCGCCGTACGATGGCGCGCGGGGCGGGCGGCCGGACCCGGCGGAGGAGCGGGGGAGAGACGTGGCGGAGCGCACGGCGGAACCGATGTCCTGGCTGACGGTGGAGACACCGCTGCCGAGCGGCCCCCTGCACGTCGCGGTGACCGCGCGGGGCGTGGCGGCCGTCGGCTACCTCGGCCGGGCGGGCGAACGGCCGCGCTGCACCGACGAGTCGAGGATCGCCGCGGTGGCCGGCCGGGTGGGCGAGTACCTGGCGGGCCGCCGGCGGCAGCTGGACCTGCCGATCGACTGGGCGCTGAGCACCGGCCCGCACCGGGCGGTGCTGCAGACGCTGCTGCGCGAGGTGCCGTTCGGGCGCACCATCACCTACGGCGAACTCGCCGCCCGCAGCGGGGTGTTCGGCGGGATCGAGGAGCCCGGACTGGCGGCCCGGACGGTCGGGCAGATGATGGCCGCCAACCCCGTCGCGCTGCTGGTGCCCTGCCACCGGGTGGTGGCGGCGGACGGGATCGGCGGCTTCGGCGGCGGCCGGGTGGGGATCGACGTGAAGCGCTGGCTGCTCACCCTGGAGGGCGTGCTGGAGCCGACGCTGGACTGGAACGGTCCCCTGTAGAGGGGTGGTTGACGGCTCGTCAGTGCACCAGCTCGCCCGCCGGCAGTTCCTCGCCCTCTCGGGCGTACGGCGGCAGCCGGTGCGGCAGGACCGGCTGGATGCCGGAGACGAGGGTGTACTCGATGCCCGCCGGATCCCCGGTCCAGTCGGTGTCCGGGCGTTCGCCGAGCGCCAGCTGGACGGCGTTCCAGGGGAGGTTGAGCCCGCACAGCCGCAGCTGGTGCAGTCCTCCGGAGGGCCGGGTGTTGACGTCGATGACCACCGGTTCGCCGTGCAGGTGCCGGAACTGCACGTTGGAGAGGTAGGCCATCCCGGTCGCCTCGACCAGCTGGCGGGCGGGTTCGAGGTACCGCGGCGCGGTGGTGAAGCTGCGGCGGCGCCGGTCCTTGGTGCGGCCGACGGCGGCCAGCAGGGTGCCGTCGAGGTCGGCGAGGCAGTCCACGGACACCTCGGGACCGTCGAGGTAGGGCATCACCAGCAGGTCGGTGGAGACGTCCGGGCGGTCGCGGGCCGCCTGTTCGAGCGCGGCGGCGACCTGGTCGACCTGGACGCGGCTGTCCCAGCCGGCCAGCCGGTGCAGCCCGAAGGGCTCGCGGGTGAGCACCCGGAAGCCCTCGCCGCCGGCGCCGGAGGCGGGCTTGAGGCAGGCGGTGAGGCCGGCCGACTCGATCATGTCGACGGCGGCGACCAGTTCCGGGGCGCTGCGCACCAGCCACCAGGGCGGGGTGGGCAGTCCGGCGTCGGCCATCGCCGCGTAGCCGTCGGCCTTGCTCTCGAAGGCGGCGATCGCGGTGGCGGGCGGGCAGGCGAGGGCGGTGCCGACGGCCTCGAACTCGTGCCGGTGCAGCGAGATCGCGAGCTGGTGCAGCCGGGGCACGAAGACGTCCACCCGGTGGCGGACGCAGTGGTCGAGGGCGAAGGCGACGTAGGCGTCGGGGGTGAGGTCGGCGGGCTCCAGTGCGGCGGTGTCGGCGGTGGCGAGGACGGGGGAGTCGGGATCGACGTGGGTCGCGTGGACCCGGACCGGGCGCGGAGCGGCGCGCAACTGTTCGATGAAGAACACGTTCTCGGCGTACGTGCGGTTGAGCCAGACGGTGACGGGGGCGCTCACAAGGCCTCCCAGGGCAGGGGTGTACGAGGGAGAAGGGCTGTCCCGCGGCCGCGCTCGTCCAGTGGCCCGTGGCCCTTTGAGGTGGCACCTTAGCGGTCGCCTGCGTGGGCGTGAACGGCGGGTGGGCCCGTCCGGCACGGGCCGGAGAAGCGAACCGGACGGTCTCGTTCCGGAAATGACCGAATCGCATGTCCGAATGAATATCGATCAGACATTCTATTCGTACTATTTTTTCGGTTATCCCGACCACTCGAAAGAGTGATTGCGGTCGCCTCCGGATGGGCCCACCATGGATTGTTGCAAGTTGCAAGGCCACACTTCATCGGGTACGGGCACGCGAAGGGCTTCCTATGTCGACCGAGACCAATGTCGGTATTCCTGCACCGGGCGGCGAAGCGCAGGCCCGGGACCAGCAGAGTCTTGCCACCGCCGCCGCGCGGAACCTCGCGACGACGACCAAGTCCGCGCCGCAGATGCAGGAGATCAGCCCCCGTTGGCTGCTCAGGAGGCTCCCCTGGGTCGAGGTCTCGGGCGGCACCTACCGGGTCAACCGCCGGCTGCGCCACGCCGTCGGCCGCGGCCGGGTGAGCTTCGACCGCACCGGCAGCCAGGCCCGGATCCTGCCGCCGACCCTGCGCGAGGTGCCGGTGCTGCGGGGCTTCCAGGACGACGCGGTGCTGGAGGAGCTGGCCGGGCGCTTCGTCCAACGCGAGGTCTCCGCCGGTGAGGTCCTCGTCTCGGCCGGATCGCCGATCGACGAGGTCTTCATCATCGCGTACGGCAAGCTCAACCGGATCGGAACCGGCAAGTACGGCGAGGAGGCCGTGGTCGGCACCCTGGCCGACGGCGACCACCTGGGCGACGAGGTGCTCCGGCAGGAGAACTCCGCCTGGCCGTACACCGTGCGGGCGGCCACCGCCGGCACCGTGCTGTCCCTGCGGTGGTCCGCCTTCCAGGAGGTCGCCGACCGCTCCGAGGCGCTCCAGTTGCAGGTCATGGAGTACCTGGCCGGGTTCCAGCAGCCGCAGAACAAGCACGGTGAGGCGGCGATCGACCTCTCCGCCGGCCACCACGGCGAGTACGACCTCCCCACCGCCTTCGTGGACTACGAGCTCAGGCCGCGCGAGTACGAGCTGAGCGTCGCCCAGACGATCCTCAAGGTGCACAGCCGGGTCGCGGACCTCTACAACCAGCCGATGAACCAGACCGAGCACCAGCTCCGGCTGACCGTCGAGGCCCTGCGCGAGCGCCAGGAGCACGAGCTGGTCAACAACGCGGACTTCGGCCTGCTCGCCAACGCCGACCACGACCAGCGGATCCAGACCCACTCCGGCCCGCCCACCCCGGACGACATGGACGAGCTGCTGAGCCGCCGGCGCGGCACCAGGCTGTTCCTGGCCCACCCCCGGGCCATCGCCGCGTTCGGCCGCGAGTGCAACCGGCGCGGCCTCTACCCGGACACCGTCGAGGTGGAGGGCCGCCAGGTCTTCGGCTGGCGCGGAGTGCCGGTCTTCCCGTGCAACAAGCTCCCGATCGTCAACGGCAACACCACCTCGATCCTCGCCATGCGCACCGGCGAGGACAACCAGGGCGTCATCGGTCTGCACCAGACCGGAATTCCGGATGAAATCGAGCCGAGCCTCTCGGTGCGATTCATGGGCATCAACGAGCAGGCCGTCATTTCCTATCTGGTGAGCGCCTACTACTCCGCCGCGATCCTGGTGCCGGACGCCGTGGGCGTCCTGGAGAACGTCGACATCGCGCACCACCAGGGCTGACCGGGGCCGGGCCGGCCCGTCGTACCACCAAGGGGGAGGACCCATGGGAATGTTCACGCTGGAGCGCGACCATCGCGAGGGACACGAGGCGCAGGACGTCCTCGCGCGCGCCCGCACCCTGGTCGACCCGGTGCTCCGGGCCGCCGTGGACTCGCTGCCCGGCACCATGCGCCGGGTGGCCGGCTACCACTTCGGCTGGTGGGAGGCGGACGGTTCGCCGTCCTCCGCACCCTCCGGGAAGGCGATCCGGCCCGCCTTGGTGCTCGCCGCCACCCAGGCACTGGGCGGCGACCCCGCCAGGGCCACCGCCGCGGCGGCCGCCGTCGAACTGGTGCACAACTTCACGTTGCTGCACGACGACATCATCGACCGCGACGAGACCCGCCGGCACCGCCCCACCGCCTGGCTGGTGTTCGGCACCACCGAGGCGATCCTGGCCGGGGACGCCATGCACGCGCTGGCACTGCGGCTGCTCGCCGAGGACGGTCACCCGGCATCGGGCGACGCCGTCCGGCGGCTGGCCGACTGCGTGGTGGAACTCTGCGAGGGCCAGCAGATCGACTGCGCCTTCGAGCAGCGCAGCGACGTCTCGCTGACCGAGTGCCTGGCGATGGCCGAGGCCAAGACGGGCGCACTGCTCGGCGCCGCCTGCGCGATGGGCGCCCGGTACGCGGGCGGCTCGGAGGAGGCGGCCAAGGCGATGGACGGCTTCGGCCGGGAGATCGGCCTGGCCTTCCAGCTGATCGACGACCTGATCGGCATCTGGGGCGACCCGGCGGTCACCGGCAAGCCGGTCGGCGCCGACCTGTTGGTGCGCAAGAAGTCGCTGCCGGTCGTCTCGGCCCTGCGCTCCGGGACACCGGAAGGCGACCGGCTGGCGGAGCTCTACGCGCTGGAACGGCCGCTGACCGCCGAGGAACTGGCGGACTGCGCGTCCGCCGTCGAGGGCGCCGGCGGGCGGGCCTGGGCGCAGGGCGAGTCCTGCGAGCGGATGGCGGCGGCGATGACCCAGCTGGCCCTCGCGGTGCCCGAGCCCTCGGCCGCCGACGAACTGCTCGCGCTCGCGGAGCTGGTCACCCGCCGTACCCACTGATCCGGCCCCGCCGGGGGAGCGTGCACCCGCTCTCCCGGCGGCCGGAGCGGCCGTGAGCGGCTGGGCTCCCCGCCCGCTCCGACCGCGGAGCACCCACCCCGTCGCACCCGCCCTGCCGCACTGCCCGCGACCCGTCGTTCGGGCGGCCCGTGCCCGGGGCCGTGCCGTCAGGTGAGCGCGTCCAGCAGCCGCCGCTCCTTCGCCGGCTCGATGCCGTGCACGATCCGGCCGCGCTTGCGCCCGTCGGTCCCGGTGTCGGCCGCCGGTCCGCGCTGCCGCAGCCATTCCCAGGTGTCCCGGGCGGTCTCGGTGAACGGTCGGCAGCGCAGCCCGGCGGCCTCGGCCCGCGAGGTGTCGGCGCGCCAGGTGCCCGCCGAGTCCGGCAGGTCGGGCATCCAGAGCGGCAGTTCGCTCCACGGGAGGACGCTGTCCGGCCCCTCCGCCAGCAGCGGCGCGTCCGGGACCCAGACGAGTTCGGCGTTCCCGCCGCCGGCCGCCTCCGCGCAGCCCGCCAGGAACTCCCCGTAGGTGAGCCGGTCCGGCGGGGCGGTGGTGAGGAATCGGCCGGTCGTGCCCGCGGTCAGCAGGTCGAGGCCGAACACCGCGAAGTCCCGGACGTCGATCAGCTGCACCGGCCGCCCCGGCTCGCCCGGCGCCAGCACCCGCCCGCCCCGGGCCATCCGCTCCAGCCACCAGGGCAGCCGGCCGCCCTGCTCGTGAGGGCCGATGAGCAGCCCGCTGTTGAGGACCAGCGTGCGGCCGGCGCCGAAGTACTCCTGGACGGCACGCTCGCAGCCGGCCTTGAGCGCGGCGCTGAACTCCTGCCCGGGCGGGGTGTCGGCGGGGCACGGGTGCAGCGGGGAGGCCTCGTCGACCAGCCGGGCGGGCCAGTCGGCGAAGGCGTGGACGGAGGAGACGAGGGTGTAGTGGGCGGCACGGTCGCGCAGCAGCCGGGCGGCGTCGGCGGCCTGGGCGGGCTGCTGGGCGGAGGTGTCGACCACGGCGTCCCAGTGCCGGTCCCCGGCCAGCCGCGCCAGGTCGCCGGCCGAG
Source organism: Kitasatospora sp. NPDC056327 (assembly GCF_042261735.1). Taxonomy (NCBI): domain Bacteria; kingdom Bacillati; phylum Actinomycetota; class Actinomycetes; order Kitasatosporales; family Streptomycetaceae; genus Kitasatospora; species Kitasatospora sp. NPDC056327. The sequence continues at coordinate 8,904 of NZ_JBHJRC010000019.1, forward strand.
TCGCGGTCGCCGTGGACGGCCTCCACGCCGGGCAGGTCGGCGGCCGTGCGGCCGCGGTTGAAGGTGGTGACCTCGTGACCGCGGGCGAGGGCCTCGGAGGCGTAGGCCCGCCCGAGGAAGGACGAACCACCGAGCAGAAGGATCTTCATACCGGCAAGGCTGTCCCGGCCGTTTCCGTCGCACACCGCCGTTCGCCGAGGGCCGACACCCGGGCGGGCCGCCCACGGGGGCCGGTGCCGGGACCGCCGCAAGGGCCGCCGCCGGCGCCGTCACCGAGGTGCGCGTCCGGGCCGGGATGCCGACCCCCGGCGCCCCGCATAGCATCCGATTCGTACCGACATGTCCATCAGGAAGTCGCCGTGCCCCGCTCGGGGCCGCGGCGCAGGGGAGAGCGGCACCATGGTCAACCCGGCACTCGTGGACCCGGGCACCGTCCGCGCGACCGCCGCCGAGGCGTGGGTCCGCGGCTACCCGATCCTGCAGAACTACCGCACCCTGTACACCCAGGCGCTCGACGAGGCCGACCCGCGCCACATCGGCGGCTTCGGGGTCTTCCGGCACTACCCGCGCCCCTTCACCCCGGCCGACACCGACGTCGTCACCCCCAACAACGACACCCCGTACTCCTGGGCCTGGCTCGACCTGCGGACCGAGCCGTGGGTACTCTCCGTGCCCGCCACGGACCGCTACTACGTCCTGCCGGTGCACGAACTCGACACCGTGTACGCGGGGTTCGTCGGTTCCCGGAGCACCGGCCAGGAGGCCGGCGACCACCTGGTGGCGGGCCCCGACTGGCACGGGGAACCCCCGCCCGGCATCAGGAGCGTCATCCGCGCCGCGACCGGGCTGACCGGCATCGTCGGCCGGACCCACCTCGGCGCGCCGACCCCCGAGGCCGTCGCGGAGCTCACCGCGCTCCAGGAGCGCTACCGGCTCCGCCCGCTGCACGAGTACACCGGCACGCCCGAGCCCGAGCCCGCTCCCCAGCCGGTCTGGCCGGTCTGGCGCGAGGAGGTGCTCGACACCGTCGAGTTCTTCGTCCTCCTCGACTTCCTGCTCGGCTTCTTCCCGGTGCTGCCCGCCGAGGCCGACCTGCGCAGGCGGCTGGCCGACCTCGGCATCGGCGGCCGGGGCGAGTTCGAACCGGCCGCCCTGCCGCCGGCGGTCCGCGCCGAGATCGAACACGGCATCGCCGACGGCAGGGCCGCCCTGGTCGGTGCCGCCGCCCGCACCACGTCCTCCGTCGGGCTCTTCGGCACCCGCGACCGGATCGGCGCCGACCACCTCGCCCAGGCGGTCGGCGCGCTGACCGGCCTGTACGGGCTGCCCGTCGAGGAGGCCTGGTACGGCGGCTGGCAGGCCGACAGCGAGGGCCACCTCCCGCCCGACGCCGCCGACCGCGACCACCTGCTCCGGTTCCCCCCGGACGGGCTGCCGCCCGCCCGCTGGTTCTGGTCCGTGACCATGTACGCGCTGCCCGGCCGACACCTGGTCGACAACACCCTGGACCGCTACTCGATCGGCGACCGCACCCCGGGCCTGGTCCGCGATCCGGACGGCGGCCTCACCCTGTACCTCCAGCACAAGCGGCCCGCCGACGCCGGGCACTCGGCCAACTGGCTGCCCGCCCCGGACGGCCCGTTCACCGCCGTCATCCGGATCTACGGCCCGGACGCCGCCGTGCTCGACGGCCGCTGGACCCCACCCCCGCTCACCGCGCGCTGAACCGCCCCGACCGGCAGGACCCGGGAAGGACCCCGACGACCCGGCCCGAGCCGGAGGCCCGGGCCGCCGACGCCCACCTCCACGGCCGTTCGCTCTTCGCCGGCCTCACCACGGCCGAGCGCTTCGTCCACGGCGGCCTCGGCGTCCTGCCGCCCGCCCCGTACGACCGCTTCGCCCACGCCACCCGGCAGGCCGGGCCCGGCGACGACTTCGTCCCGGTCAACAGCGACGTCCGCTGCTCGGTCGCCCGGCTCGGCCTCTCCGCAGGGCCGCAGCAGCTGCGCGTGCCCGACACCGCCGGGGCGTACCACGTGCTCCAGCTCGTGGACGCGTGGACCGACAACTTCGCCTGCCCCGGCGGCCGGGCCACCGGGACCGGGGCCCGCACCCGGCCCTGTCCCCACCACCGCTGCGCTCGCCCGAACGCCCATCGCGCCCACCGGGCCTGTTCGCCCGCCCGGCCACCGAGCCGGCCCGGCCCTCAGCGCCTCCGGCCGTCCGCCCGGTGCCCGGGCCTGCGGAGCGGAGTGCGACGAACGCCCGGGCTCAGTGCGGCGAGGGGCTCCCGGAGGCCGCCCCCGTGGCCGGGGCGGAGCCGGGCGGTGAGGGGGTCGGTGTTTCCGGAGCGGGCGGCCCGGCGGTCGGTGTGCCCGCCGGTGAACCGGTGGGCGCGTCCGTCGGTGCCCCTCCCGGGCCGGCCGTCGGTGACGCGGTGGGCGACGGAGCCGGGGACGGCGTCGCGGGCCCGGTGGCGGTCGACGGGCTGCCGGAGGGGGTGGGCCGGTCGGTGGGGACCGGGCCCGGGGTGGTGGTCGGTTCGCCGGTGCCGGGCCCGGCCGGGGACGGGGTGGCCCCACCGCGGTGCTGCGGGCCGCCCTCCAGGGTGACCACGGCCTGGGACGGCGGCAGGGCGATCCGGGCGGTCCAGCGGGTCGCGGGGGCGAGGTCCTCGTCGACGCCGACGATCACCGTGATCCGCTGCCCGGGAGCCAGCGTCCCGGCGTCCCGGCTGAGCCGCAGCCAGGGCGCGTCCACGACGGCGTGCCAGTGGATCTCGGTGCCGCCGGAGTTGGTGAGGGTGAGCACCGTCCGGTTGGCGTACTCGGCGGCCTCGACGGTGAGCAGCCCGCTGGGCGCCGGCGACTCCTCGGCCGCACCGCCGGGCCCGCCCTGCGCGGTCGCCGCCCGGCCGCCCGGCGCCGGGGCCGTGGGCGGGGCGGCGACCAGGGCGGGGCTGCCGAGCGGGGTCGCGCCGTGGGCCGGGACCGGAATCAGTGGGCCCTGGATCCACGGGGGCAACGTTTCTGCAGCGAGTGGTCCGGCGCCCGCCAGCTCCATGCCGGGCGTCGCCGGACCGGATTCCCCGTACGGGCGGCCGCCCGCCCCGATCACGGCACCGACCGTCCCGGCGGCTCCCGTGGAGCCGTCCGTCCCGCCCGCGCCGCCGCCCGCCGTCCCGTCGGGCCGCCGTTCGTCCTGCGCCCGGCCGTCCCCCTCGACCCGCACGGAGGAGACCGCGGCCGCCGTCCCGGGCCCGGCCCCGCCCCGGTGCCCGGCCCACAGGGCGACGACCGGCGCGGCCAGGACGGCCGCCAGTACCCCGGTGGTCACCACCCGCCGCCGCACCGCCGGGCCCCGCCCGGGTTCCGGCGCGCGGTGCCGGGGGAAGCCGCCCTGGTCGAAGCGGAGCCCCGGCTCGGTCACCGGCACCGGTGCGCCCGCCCGCCGTCCGCCGCGCTCCCGCGCCGCCGTCGAGGGCAGGAACGCGGGGCCGTCGGCCGGGGCCCCCGCTCCTCCCACGGGACCTGCCCTTCCCACGGCACCTGCCCCACCCGCGGAACCCGTCGTCCCTGCTCCCCGCGCCGCCCCGACCGGCGCGCCGAGCACCGGCAGCCCCGTCGAGGCGTCCTCCGGAGCCTCGCCCGCGACCCGCTCGGCCGTTCCCCGGCAGGTCGGGCAGTCCACCACGTGCCGCACCAGCTCGCGCCGGAGCGCCGGGCCGATCACCCGGTCCCGTCGGCTCTCCGTGCCCGTGCCCGTGCCCGTGCCGGTGCCCGAGCCCGCGCCGCCGAGCCGCTCCAGCTCGGGACAGCCGCCGGCGCCGAGCACCAGCAGGGCGGCCCTGGTCCGGTCGACCTCGGCCAGTGCGGCCGCGAGCAGGACCCGCACGGTGTCGAACGGCTGCCCCAGGACGGCGGCCACCTCGATCGGGCTGAGCCGGTGCCGGACGGCCAGCTCCAGGGCCTCGCGCTGCTCGGGGTCGGTGCCGGCCGCCTCGGGCCAGGCCAGCGAGGCCAGTTCGCGCCGCCGCCGGACCGCCTCCGCCCCGGCGTCGCCGAACCCGTCCCCCAACCCGTTGCCGAACCCGAACCCGTCCTCGCCCCCGGAACCGCGGCTCCCGCCGGCACCCGTGGCACCCCCGGAGCCCGCGGGCCCGCCCGGCCGGTCCCCGACGGCCGGCCCCACCGGACCGCCCGTGCCACCCGCCGCCCCGTCCGCCAGCCGCCGCAGGCAGCTGTACCGGGCCAGCGAGTACAGCCAGGCCCGGAGCAGCCCCGGTTCGGCCAGCCGGCCGCCGTACCGGACCGCCAGCTCACGCACCTCCCGCAGGGCGGCCCCGGCGGCCTCGTGCTCGCACAGCACCGAGAGGCAGTAGGTGAAGAGGCCGTCCACCTGCCGCTCGTACGCCGCGAGGACGGCGTCGCGCGGCCCTTCCGTACTCGTTGTCACCCGTCCGACGGTAGAGAGGCCGCCCGCCCCGTCCGGGCCGTTCCGCCCGGTTGTACTTCTTTCGGGTAACAACATCGCCCATTCGTGGACCGGGCCCGGAGGGAGTCCGGCCCCGCGCTGTCACAGCCGGGCGCTACGGTGACCGCATGGCTGCCCGTACCAAGACCACCGCCAAGCCGCGCCCGGCGTACCGCTGCACCGAGTGCGGCAACCAGCTGCCCAAGTGGGTCGGCCGCTGCCCGGAGTGCAACGCCTGGGGCACGGTCGAGGAGTACGGCGCGGTCCCCATCCGCACCACCGCCGCGGGCCCGGTCAGCGCGCCCGCCCGCCCGATCGCCCAGGTCGACGGCCAGGTCGCGACGGCCCGCTCCACCGGCGTGCCCGAGCTGGACCGGGTGCTCGGCGGCGGTCTGGTCCCGGGCGCCGTGGTGCTGCTGGCGGGCGAGCCGGGCGTCGGCAAGTCCACCCTGCTGCTGGACGTCGCCGCCAAGGCCGCCACCGCCCAGCACCGCACCCTCTACGTCACCGGCGAGGAGTCGGCCGGCCAGGTCCGGCTGCGGGCCGACCGGATCAACGCGCTCTCCGAGCACCTCTACCTCGCCGCCGAGTCCGACCTCGGCGCCGTCCTCGGCCACATCGAGGCGGTCGGCCCCGGCCTGCTGATCCTGGACTCGGTGCAGACCATCGCCTCCGCCGAGCTGGACGGCGCCCCCGGCGGTCCGGCCCAGGTCCGCGAGGTGGCGAACGCGCTGATCCGGGCCTCCAAGGACCGCGGCATGGCCACCCTGCTGGTCGGTCACGTCACCAAGGACGGCCAGATCGCCGGTCCCCGGCTGCTGGAGCACCTGGTGGACGTCGTGCTGAGCTTCGAGGGGGACCGGCACGCCCGCCTCCGCATCATCCGCGGGGTCAAGAACCGGTACGGAGCGACCGACGAGGTCGGCTGCTTCGAGCTGCACGACGAGGGCATCGCGGGCCTCGCCGACCCCTCCGGCCTCTTCCTGACCAGGCGTGACAAGCCCGTGCCGGGCACCTGCCTGACCGTGACCCTGGAGGGCAAGCGGCCCCTGGTGGCCGAGGTGCAGGCGCTGATGGTGGACTCGCAGATCCCCTCGCCGCGCCGGACGACCTCGGGCCTGGAGTCGCCCCGGATCGCGATGATCCTGGCCGTGGTCGAGCGCCACGGCGGCGTGAAGCTCGGCAAGCAGGACATCTACACCGCCACCGTCGGCGGCGTGAAGCTCTCCGAGCCCTCGGCGGACCTCGCGATCGCCCTCGCGGTGGCCAGCTCCTCCTCCGACACCCCGCTGCCGAGCAACCTGGTCGCGATCGGCGAGGTCGGTCTGGCCGGTGAGGTGCGGAGGGTGACGGGCGTGCAGCGGCGGCTGGCCGAGGCCCACCGGCTGGGCTTCACCCACGCCCTCGTCCCGCCGGACCCGGGCAAGGTCCCGTCGGGCATGAAGGTGGTCGAGGTGGCGGACATCGGCGAGGCGCTGCGGGCGATCCCGGGCCGCCGCCGGGCCGCCGCGAAGCCGAGGAGTGAGGCCCCGTCGGCCCCGCCGGCGCCCCGCGCACCCCGGCCGGTGGCGCACCCGGAGGAGCTCATGGAGGGCTGGGAGCCGCTCGACTCCGACGAACTGCGCTGACCCAAGCCCTGTCGTTGCCGCACGCAGTTAGACTTTCCCCTGTCTCATTGGTGATAAGGCAGTACTAAGCGACAGAGCAACAGACCGTAGGCCGGCGCCCGTGCGAGGCGCGCGGTACGGGGTCGACCGGAGGAGTCACGTGGCAGCCAGCGACCGGGCGGACAAGTCCTCCCGCGAGGAGGCCCTGCTGCGGGCCTCCCTCACCGCCATCGCCCCCGGCACCGCACTGCGTGACGGCCTGGAGCGGGTGCTCCGGGCCAACACCGGCGGCCTGATCGTGCTCGGCTTCGACAAGACCGTCGAGTCCATCTGTACCGGCGGCTTCGTGCTCGACGTCGAGTTCACCGCGACGCGGCTGCGCGAGCTGTGCAAGCTCGACGGCGCCGTGGTGCTGGACAAGGACATCACCAAGATCGTCCGGGCCGGCGTCCACCTGATGCCGGACTCCACCATCCCGACCGACGAGACCGGCACCCGCCACCGCACCGCGGAGCGGGTCAACCGGCAGACCGGTTTCCCGGTGGTGGCGGTCTCGCACTCGATGCGGCTGATCGCCATGTACGTCAACGGGACCCGCCGGGTGCTGGAGGACTCCACCACCGTGCTGTCCCGCGCCAACCAGGCGCTGGCCACCCTGGAGCGCTACAAGCTGCGCCTGGACGAGGTGGCGGGCACCCTCTCCGCGCTGGAGATCGAGGACCTGGTGACGGTCCGGGACGTCACCGCCGTCGCCCAGCGGCTGGAGATGGTCCGGCTGATCGCCACCGAGATCGCCGGCTACGTGCTGGAGCTCGGCATCGACGGCCGGCTGCTCTCGCTCCAGCTGGACGAGCTGATCGCGGGCGTGGAGCCGGAGCGCGAGCTGGTCGCCCGGGACTACTTCCCGGAGCGCGCCGCCAAGAAGGGCCGGACCGTCAACGAGGTGCTGGCCGACCTTGAGGCGCTGACCCACGCCGAGCTGCTCGACCTGCAGACGGTGGCCAAGGCGCTCGGGTACTCGGGTTCCCCGGAGTCGCTGGACTCGGCGGTGTCGCCGCGCGGCTACCGGCTGCTGGCCAAGATCCCGCGGCTGCCCAACACCGTGATAGAGCGCCTGGTGGAGCACTTCGGCGGACTGCAGAAGCTGCTGGCCGCGAGCATCGACGACCTGCAGACGGTCGAGGGCGTCGGCGAGACCCGGGCCCGCTCGGTCCGCGAGGGCCTGTCCCGCCTTGCCGAATCGTCCATCCTGGAGCGCTACGTCTGAGCCGGCCCCCGGCCCCGCTCTCTCCCGCGGCCCCTCTCCCTCCGCGGGGCGCAGGAAGGCCCGCAGCCACCGCGAAGCCCACGGACACCGGAGCCCGGACCGCCTGAGCGGTCCGGGCTCCTCCGTGCGGTGACCCCGGGTCAGTTCTCCAGGCGGATGGAGGAACGGGCTGAGGCCTGGCCGCCGGAGAGGCCGGCGAGGTCGGCGACCACCAGGTAGTTGCCGGCCGGGGCGGGCGCCGGGTCGGCGGTGGCGCACTGCGGCTTGCTGCGGACCCGCTCCCAGGTGAAGGTCTCGGTCAGCCCGCCGTTGGCCGGGAGCTGCACCCACTGGTTGCCCTTGTCGGCGGGGCAGTCGCCGGAGGACCAGATGCGCTCGCCGTTGCTGGCGGTGACGGTGATCGCCGAGGCGGTCCGGCCCAGGTCCACCCGGCAGTTGGTGCCGGAGGAGTTGTTGATGGTCAGCGCCAGCTTGGGCTTGTCCTTGGGCTGGTAGGCGTTCTGGGCGCCGGTCAGGTTGAGCGACACCTGCGAGGAGGCGCAGACCGGCAGGGCCATGATCTCGGCGGTGTTGACCGGGGGAGGGCCGGCCGCGCCGCCACCGCCGGTACCGCCACCGCTGCCGCCCGGGGCGCCACCGCTCGCACCACCGCCGGTGCCGCCGGACGCTCCGCCGCCCGCCGCCGCTCCGCCGGTGGCCGGTGCCGGGTTGGCGCCGCCGGTCGTGCCGCCGGTGCTCACGCTGACGTCACCCCCGCCGGAGCCGCCCACCGCACCGCCGGACGAGCCGCCGCCACTGCCGCTGCCGGGGCGGGAGTTGTTGGCCGGCCCCGTCGGCGAGGCGCCGGGCGTGATCGCCTGGGCGGGTGTCTGGTTCTGGGACTGGGTCGGCGCGGCCTTCGCGGCCTTGTCCTTCGCGCCGTCGTCACCGCCGCCCTGATCGGTCATCATCCAGGCGACGAGGGCGACGACCGCGACGACGGCGATGAGCACGACGATGCGCCGTCGCCAGTAGATCGAGGCCGGCAGCGGTCCTACGGGTTGACGCAGAGAGGGCACGCCCAAACTCTACGAGACAGTGTGTGCCCCTTGACGCACCAACACCGCACAGTCACCCCTTCCTTCACATGATCCGCCATTTGCGCCGTTCGGGGGAGGCTGAATGGGGTGTTTTGCGCAGCCAAGCGGACCATCGTGATCCACTTCGGCTCCCGGGTCCGGCATGGGAGGATCGAGGGGCCATGGCTGCCAACACCGTCACCCCCGCCGTCCCCGCCCCCGCGACCCCGGCCGGGACGCCGAAGCCCACCGGGGCGCCGAAGCTCGCGCTGCCGCTGCCCGTCCTGCACGCGACCGTGCTCGACTGGTACGAGGCCAACGCCCGCGACCTCCCCTGGCGCACCCCGGACGCCACGCCCTGGGCCGTGATGGTCAGCGAGTTCATGCTCCAGCAGACCCCGGTGAAGCGCGTGCTGCCCGTCTGGGAGACCTGGATGGAGCGCTGGCCGACCCCCGCCGACCTGGCCGCGGAGGCCCCCGGCGAGGCCGTCCGGATGTGGGGCCGGCTGGGCTACCCGCGCCGGGCGCTGCGCCTGCACGGGGCCGCGGTGGCGATCACCGAGCAGCACGACGGCGAGGTCCCGGAGGACCACGCGACCCTGCTCTCGCTGCCCGGCGTCGGCGAGTACACGGCGGCTGCGGTGGCCTCCTTCGCCTTCCGCCAGCGGCACGTGGTGCTCGACACCAACGTCCGCCGGGTGTTCGCCCGCGCGGTGACCGGCGTCGAGTACCCGGCGCAGGCCACCACCGCGGCCGAACGGCGGACGGCTACCGCGCTGCTGCCCGACGCCGCCGGGACGGCCGCCACCTGGGCGGTCGCGGTGATGGAGCTCGGCGCGCTGGTCTGCACCGCCCGGGGCCCGGAGTGCGGCGACTGCCCGCTGTTCACCTCCTGCGCCTGGCAGCGGGCCGGCCGCCCGCCCTACGAGGGCCCGGCCCGGCGCGGTCAGTCGTACGAGGGCACCGACCGCCAGGTGCGCGGCAAGCTGCTCGCGGTGCTGCGCGACGCGCTCGGCGAGGTGCCGCAGGCCCGGCTCGACGCGGTCTGGCCGGACGCCGTGCAGCGGGCCCGCGCGCTGGACGGCCTGGTCGCCGACGGCCTGGTCGAACCGGTCGAGCAGGGCGTCTACCGGCTGCCCCGCTAGGGCCTCCCTACCCGGATCACGTCGACCGCCCGGTGTGATCCGAAGGAGAGGCCCCGGGGGACCGCGACGGGCCCCGCCCGCCGGTACGGCGAACGGGGCCCGGTGGACCGCGGGGGCCGTGGCCCCGGCCGTCAGATCGCGACGGCCTCGACGGTGTCGGTGGCGGAGCCCTTCCGGCCCTCGCCGCCCTCGGCACCGGCCGGCGGCTCGCCGGCCCCGCGCAGCGGCACCTCGCGCATGAAGACGGCGGCGGCGACCGCGATCACCGCGACGGCGGCACCCCACAGGAAGACGGTGTGCATGCCGTTGGCCACCGCGTGGTGGTAGGCGTCCTGGACCGGCTCCGGCAGCGCCTTGAGCGCGGCCGGGCTCAGCTGCGCCGGGTCGCCGCCCTGCGCACCGCCCGCCCCGGCGGCCGAACCGAGCCGCTCGTTCATGGTCTCGGTGACCCGGCTGTTGAACAGCGCGCCGAACAGCGCCACGCCGAACGAGCCGCCGATGGTGCGGAACAGGGTGGCGGTGGAGCTGGCCACGCCCATGTCCTTGAGCTCGACGCTGTTCTGCGCCACCAGCATGGTGATCTGCATCAGGAAGCCCATGCCGGCCCCGAGCACCACCATCCAGCAGGCCGACACGAACCCCGAGGTGTCGGTCGACAGGGTGGAGAGCAGGACCATGCCCGCCGCCATCACGACGGTGCCGATGATCGGGTAGATCCGGTACTTGCCGGTCTTGGTCACGGCCTGGCCGACCACCAGCGAGATCACCAGCATGCCGAACATCATCGGCATCAGCAGCAGCCCGGAGTTGGTCGCCGAGGCGCCCTGCACGGTCTGCTGGTACAGCGGCAGGAAGACGGTCGAGCCGAACATGATGAAGCCGACCACGAAGCCGATGACCGAGACCAGCGTGAAGTTGAGGTTGCGGAACAGCGACAGCGGCAGCATCGGCTCCTCGACCCGCTGCTCGACGTAGCAGAAGCCGATCAGGGTCGCCGCGGCGAGCGCGGTCAGGCCGAGGATCTGCTTGGAGCCCCAGGCGTACTCCTGGCCGCCCCAGGTGGTGATGAGGGTCAGCGAGGTGATGCCGGTGGTGAGCAGCAGCGCGCCCAGGTAGTCGATCCTGGCCTTGCTGCGGACCTTCGGCAGCTTCAGCGTGACGACGACCACGGCGAGCGCCAGGGCGCCGAGCGGCAGGTTGATGTAGAAGGTCCAGCGCCAGTTCAGGTGGTCGGTGATGAAGCCGCCGACCAGCGGGCCGCCGATGGTGGCGAGGGCCATCACCGCGGCGAACATGCCCTGGTACTTGCCGCGGTCGCGCGGCGGGACGAGCGCGCCCATGATCGACATCACGCCGACCATCAGACCGCCGGCGCCCAGGCCCTGGAGGGCGCGGAAGCCGATGAGCTCCGTCATGTCCTGGGAGAGGCCCGAGAGCGCGGAGCCCACCAGGAAGATCACGATCGAGGTGAGGAAGGTGCCCTTGCGGCCGTAGAGGTCGCCGAGCTTGCCCCAGATCGGGGTGGAGGCTGCGGTGGCGAGGGTGTAGGAGGTGACCACCCACGCCAGGTGCTCGGCACCGCCGAGCTCGCCGACGATGGTCGGCATCGCGGTGCCGACGATGAGGCCGTCGAGCATGGCCAGCAGCATGGTGATCACCAGGCCGACCATGACGAGGCGGATCTCCCGCACCGAGCGGGGCTGTTCCTCTTCGGCGGGTTTCTTCTCGGGGGCGCCGGTGTCGGCCTTGGGGTGTGACATGGGTGGTGTCTCCCGGGACAGGACGTCGGGCGACCGGTGCGGCCTGTGGCGGCGCACCCCTTACTTGTCGCCCGGCTAGTTTGTGGACCGTCGGCACGGTAGGTTGTGCACTAGCCGGTCGTCAAGCCAGTTTTTCGGCCGGTCCCCCGGGCAGGAACAATGGGCGCGGGTACGGACGTCGAACACGGTGTCGGCCGACAGCGCCGTGCGGTGGCCGCCGGCCGCCGCGGACCGATCACGAGGCAGGCAGAGGCAGGCGATGAGCACCACGCACAGCCCCCGTAGCGACACCCGGGCGCGCATCGTCGCGATCGCCCTGGAGCTCTTCTCGGAGCAGGGCTACGAGCGGACCTCGCTGCGGGAGATCGCCGACCGGCTGGGTGTCACCAAGGCCGCGCTGTACTACCACTTCAAGACCAAGGAGGACATCGTCCTCGGCATCGTGGAGACCACGGCGGCGCCGATCGACGAGGTGATCGTCTGGGGACGTTCGCAGGCCTGGACGCCCGAGGTGAGGGACGAGCTGATCCGCCGGTTCGCGGCCGGGATGTCCGAGCGGGCGGTGCTGCTGCGCTTCTTCCAGGACAACCAGCCCGCCCTGCGCGACCTGCCGGCCGGGAAGGAGTTCCGGGACCGGATGATCTCGCTGGTCCGGCTGCTGCACGGGCCGGGGGCGAGTTTCGAGGACCGGCTGCGCGCGGCGATGTCCCTGTTCACCATCAACTCGGCGCTCTTCCTGCTGGACCAGGACAAGTGCGCCGAGGCGAACCGGTTCATCAGCGGGACGCCGGCCGCGGCGGTCACCCGGGACGAGGCGGTCGAGGCCGCCCAGCACGTCGCGCTGGAGATCTGCCGGCTGATCGGCAGGCCCGCGCCGACGGACTGAGCGGCCCGTGCCCGGGCTCGGCGCCGGGATCCGGCGCGGAGCCCGGCGGTGGGGTCAGAAGTTGCTGACCCCACGGGCGGCGAGGTAGGAGACCGGGTTGATCACGGCGCCGTACTGGTTGGCGGAGCGGATCTCGAAGTGCAGGTGCGGCCCGGTCGAGTTGCCGGTGGTGCCGGAGCGGCCGATCTGCTGCCCGGCCGCGACCTTCTGACCCGCCGACACCGAGAGCGTCGACATGTGCGCGTACTGGGCGAACCGGCCGTCCGGCAGCCGCAGCACGACCTCCTTGCCGTACGCGCCGGCCCAGCCGGCCGACACCACGGTGGCGTTGCCGACCGCGAGCAGCGGGGTGCCGGTGGGGATCGCGAAGTCCACGCCGGTGTGGTACCCGGCCGCGTAGTGCGGGTTGCGCACGCCGTACGGGTTGCTGGTGGGCGCGCCCGGCACCGGCGCGGACCACGCGGGGGCGGGGGCCGGTGCGGGGGCGGGCGCGGGCGCCGGGGCCGGAGCGGGTTCGGGGGCCGGTTCGGGAGCCGCTGCGGGCTCCGGGGCGGGCTCGGCGGCGGGCGCCGCCGCCTGGTCCGCGGACACGGCCGCCGCGGCCGCCTGCTCGGTGAACAGGTTGGCGGCGATCGCCACGGACTCCTGGGCCGACAGCTGCTCGGAGGGCAGCGTGTACGGGCTCGGCCCGGCCACCTGGACCAGCGCCGAGGCGGGTGCCGCACCGTGCGGCGCGGTGAACGCCGAGCTGCCGGGGGTGGTCGGGGCGATCGTCTGCGCCGAGGCGCTGCCGGTGGAGGCGAGGAGCAGGGCGCCGGTCAGGACGGCCGCTCCGGCCGCGGCGGCGGTGGTGGAGTGGTTGCGGCCGGTCTGCCGGAGAAAGGCGTCGGCGAGCCGGCACAGGGCCGGGCCCAGGGGCGGGACAGGTGGCATGGAGCTCGACCTCACGAACGTACGGGGGCAGCACGCTGAGCCCGTTCGGGCGTGCTGAGCGGGGGACCACTCAGGTGTAACCGTCACCGAGCGGAGCCCCAAACGGTGTGACCTACTACGGCGTGTAGTCAGCATCGCGCCGGAGATTCAAACCGACGGAGTAACGATCATGTGATCGGATCGTCCGCTCATGGGACGGAGGCCGGAAGCGATCGCCCGGCCGGTCTACTACCGCTCCTCGTACCCCTGTCGCGGCCTGTGAGCAGCACCACCCGGAGCCCGGGTTTGAGTCACCCCGAAACGGGCCGAAACCTCCCAAAGACAAAAGAATCCGGCCCACCCCCGCAGGTGCGGGAGCGGGCCGGATCGGCTCAGCGGTGCCTGGTCACGGACCGGGCGTCAGAGCTCGGTTCGATCAGTTGTCGACCGGGCGGACGCGGATCCAGGTCTCCAGGTAGTTCGAGGACTCGTTCTCGACCTCGATGCTGGTGCCCGTCTTCGGGACGATGACGCTGCTGTACGGGTTGTCCTTCGACCAGTACGACTTCAGGTCGGAGAACTCGTCGACGCCCTTGGCCTTCGGGACGACCGTCTCGACACCGGCGCGGTGCAGGGTCAGGCTGTCCGTCTTGCGCGAGCCGAAGGTGGAGTCGTAGCCGTTGATGCGCGGGCGCATCAGCGTGCCGTCCTTCCACTTCAGCGGGTTCGGGTGCGAGTCGACCGGCAGGAGCAGGCCCTGGCCCGGGTGGTTGGTGACGTTGTTGTCGCTCTGCGACTCGTCCCAGTACCAGATCAGCAGACCGGGCTGGTACGGGTAGTGCTCGACCCAGAGCGGCTTGTCGGCGAAGCCGAAGTTGTACGGGCCGACCTTGAGGGTGCGGTCGTACGAGACGTACTGGCGGTTCTCCGCGATGTAGTACTGGTTGTAGTCGTTCGTGAAGCTGCCGGTGCTACGGGTGAAGCCCTTGGCGGTCCAGCCGTTGTCGCCGTTCTCGGCACCGTCGGTGAAGACGGTGGCGCCGTCGGCGGTGACGGCCAGGTCGTCCAGGGCCAGGCCCTTGAGGTGCAGGCCACCGTCGGTGACGTAGCGGAAGCGGACCTTGACGGCCTTGCCGGCGTAGGCGTCCAGCGGGAGGACCAGGTCGCCCCAGTTGCCGCCCGAGTTGCCGGTCAGCGAGGCGTTGCCGGAGGGGTCCTTCGGCAGCGCGACACCGTTGAAGGTGCCCGCGAGGGCGGACCAGTTGCTGCCGCCGTCGGTGGAGACCTCGGCGTAGCCGTAGTCGAAGTCCTGCTCGATGTCGTACCAGGCCTTGGCCGACAGGGTGGCCTTGGTCTTGCCGGTCAGGTCGACGTCACGGGTCAGCGAGACGTTCAGGTCGTCCGCGCTGCCGCTCCACCACTCGTTGGCGCCCGCGTAGGGCTTGTTGATGGTGGTGGTGACGGCCTTCTTCGGCAGGTCGACGACGAGCGCCTGCGGGAGGTTGCTGTTGTACTCCGCCGGGCCGATGTGGTGGGTCGACTCGGTGCCGGCCTTGGCCTTGTCGAACTTCAGCCAGCCGAGCTTGAGCTTGCTCCACGCGTCGAGGTCGTTCGGCATGTCGCCGATCGAGTTCTTGCCCTCGCCGAGCCAGGAACCGGACGACATCAGCGACCAGAAGCCGACCGAGTTGTCGATGCCGCTGCCGGAGGTGTCGTAGAGGTCCGGCAGACCGAGGTCGTGGCCGTACTCGTGGGCGAAGACGCCCAGGCCGCCGTTCTCCGGCTGCATGGTGTAGTCGCCGACCCAGACGCCGGTGCCGCCGACCGGGGTGCCGCCCAGCTTGTTGCCGGCCGGACCGGTGCTGCCCGCGCCGGTGCCGTAGACGTACGAGCGGTGGGCCCACAGGGCGTCAGTACCCTGCTTGCCGCCGCCCGCCGACTGGTCCTCACCGGCGTGCACGATCTGGAAGTGGTCGATGTAACCGTCCGGCTCGTTGAAGTTGCCGTTCTGGTTGAAGTCGTACCGGTCCCACTGGTCGTACTGCGCGATGGTGGCCTTGATCTGCTCGTCCGACTGGCCCTTGGCCTTCTGGTCGGCGACCCAGGTGTCGATCGCGTCGCGGATCAGGTCCTGCGCGTTGGCGCAGACGTGCTGGCCGCAGTAGTCCGAGCCGTAACGGGCCTCGTTGTACTTGACCTTCACCCAGTCGGTGACCTGACCGTCCACCGAGTAGCGGCCCGAGGACTGCTTCTCGTAGTAGGTCTTCAGCGAGTCCTGGGTCTTGTTGAAGTACAGGTCCTGGTAGTGCTGCTGGTTGTAGTCAGCCTGCCAGAGGGTGGAGTTGTTGGTCGCGGCGTCCGGCTTCTCGATCTGGTTCCGCTGCGGACCGGGGGTGCCGCCGTACTTGATCTTGCCGTCCGGCGTCTTCGTGGTGTTGTCGACCTCGTCGCCGAACTCCACCAGGATGGTGAAGATCTTGTCCGTGCGCTCACGGGCGAGCTCGACGTACTTGTTCTTGCCCAGCTTCACGCTGGAGCCGCCGCCGTGCTGCTCGATCTTGGCGGTGCCGGCGAGCAGCTGCTCGGTGGCGGCCTTCGACTCGGCCTCGACCTTCTCGGTCAGCGGGCCCGGCAGGTTGTGCTCAGTGCTGGTCAGGACGGCTTCGGCCGGGTCCGTCGGAGCGGGGGCGGAGCCGGCGGCGACGGCCGTCCCCGGCAGCAGACCCGCGCCGAGCGCGGCTATGACCGCAACGGCCGAGGCGGCCGACGCGGCTTTCCTGGTCATCTTCAACGTTGTGACGTCCTCCCCAAACCGGTCCGGCTCTTGGCCTTCCGGTAAACCAATGAAAGACAGGTGGACGTCATTTGATCCAAGCGTGGACGGAAAAGATAGACCTTGACCGTGACATGGCCACAGCGCTATCCTCCGCGACCGCGCATCAGCTGACGCACTGTCAACGTCACTGCCATTAAAGACGAGAGGCGCATCGATCGCACTCGCACCAGCCCCCCATTCGGCCCCCGACCTGCTCCTTCGTGGGCCTGGTCACAGCTTCGGCACCCGTTCGGAAAACGGCTCGGGCCCCCGGCGCGAACGCCGGGGGCCCAAACCGTTTGCTGTTATCTGTTAAATGTTGCTACTTCGTCAGGTCCGGACCCGGCGAGGCGACGGCGGCCGGGGTGTCCGCGACCGCGGACTTCTCCTCACCGCGGAAGGTGAACTTGGCCTCCTTGCCCTCGCCCTCGACACCGACGACCACGATGTGGCCGGCCCGCAGCTCGCCGAAGAGGATCTTCTCGGAGAGGTGGTCCTCGATCTCGCGCTGGATGGTCCGGCGCAGCGGGCGGGCGCCCAGGATCGGGTCGTAGCCGCGCTTGGCCAGCAGCTTCTTGGCCTCGACGCTGAGCTCCAGGCCCATGTCCTTGTCCTTGAGCCGCTCGTCCACCTTGTCGATCATGAGGTCGACGATCTGGATGATGTCTTCCTCGGACAGCTGGTGGAAGACGACGATGTCGTCGACACGGTTCAGGAACTCGGGGCGGAAGTGCTGCTTGAGCTCCTCGCCGACCTTCGCCTTCATCCGCTCGTAGCCGGTCTGGCTGTCGCCCTGGGCCGCGAAGCCCAGGTTGAAGCCCTTGGAGATGTCCCGGGTGCCGAGGTTGGTCGTCATGATGATGACGGTGTTCTTGAAGTCGACCACGCGGCCCTGGGAGTCGGTCAGGCGACCGTCCTCCAGGATCTGCAGCAGCGAGTTGAAGATGTCCGGGTGGGCCTTCTCCACCTCGTCGAAGAGGACGACGGAGAACGGCTTGCGGCGCACCTTCTCGGTGAGCTGGCCGCCCTCCTCGTAGCCCACGTAGCCGGGGGGCGAGCCGAAGAGCCGGGAGACGGTGTGCTTCTCGGAGAACTCCGACATGTCCAGCGCGATCAGCGCGTCCTCGTCGCCGAAGAGGAACTCGGCGAGCGTCTTGGACAGCTCGGTCTTACCCACGCCGGACGGGCCGGCGAAGATGAACGAGCCGCCGGGGCGCTTCGGGTCCTTGAGGCCCGCACGGGTGCGCCGGATGGCCTGGGAGAGCGCCTTGATGGCGTCCTTCTGGCCGATGACGCGCTTGTGCAGCTCGTCCTCCATGCGCAGCAGCCGGGAGGTCTCCTCCTCGGTCAGCTTGAAGACCGGGATGCCGGTGGCGGTGGCCAGGACCTCGGCGATGAGCTCCTCGTCGACCTCCGCGACGACATCCATGTCGCCGGCCTTCCACTCCTTCTCGCGCTTGGCCTTGGCCTGCAGGAGCTGCTTCTCGTCGTCGCGCAGGGACGCGGCCTTCTCGAAGTCCTGCGCGTCGATCGCGCTCTCCTTCTCGCGGCGCACGTCGGCGATCTTCTCGTCGAACTCGCGCAGGTCCGGCGGCGCGGTCATCCGGCGGATGCGCATCCGGGAGCCGGCCTCGTCGATCAGGTCGATGGCCTTGTCCGGCAGGAAGCGGTCCGAGATGTACCGGTCGGCCAGGGTGGCGGCGGCGACCAGGGCGGCGTCCGTGATGGAGACCCGGTGGTGGGCCTCGTAGCGGTCGCGCAGACCCTTGAGGATCTCGATGGTGTGCGGCAGCGACGGCTCGGCCACCTGGATCGGCTGGAAGCGGCGCTCCAGCGCGGCGTCCTTCTCCAGGTGCTTGCGGTACTCGTCGAGCGTGGTCGCACCGATGGTCTGCAGCTCGCCGCGGGCCAGCATCGGCTTGAGGATCGAGGCGGCGTCGATGGCGCCCTCGGCGGCGCCCGCGCCGACCAGGGTGTGCAGCTCGTCGATGAACAGGATGATGTCGCCGCGGGTGCGGATCTCCTTGAGGACCTTCTTCAGGCGCTCCTCGAAGTCACCGCGGTAGCGGGAGCCGGCCACCAGGGCGCCCAGGTCCAGCGTGTAGAGCTGCTTGTCCTTGAGCGTCTCCGGGACCTCGCCCTTGACGATCGCCTGGGCCAGGCCCTCGACGACGGCGGTCTTGCCGACGCCGGGCTCGCCGATCAGCACCGGGTTGTTCTTGGTGCGGCGGGACAGCACCTGCATGACCCGCTCGATCTCCTTCTCGCGCCCGATCACCGGGTCGAGCTTGGCCTCGCGGGCGGCCTGGGTGAGGTTGCGGCCGAACTGGTCGAGGACCAGCGAGGTCGACGGGGTGCCCTCGGCGGGGCCGCCGGCCGTGGCCGACTCCTTGCCACCGGGGGTCTGGTAGCCGGAGAGCAGCTGGATGACCTGCTGGCGGACCCGGTTGAGGTCGGCGCCCAGCTTCACCAGGACCTGGGCGGCGACGCCCTCGCCCTCGCGGATCAGGCCGAGCAGGATGTGCTCGGTGCCGATGTAGTTGTGGCCGAGCTGCAGGGCCTCCCGGAGCGACAGCTCCAGGACCTTCTTCGCCCGGGGGGTGAAGGGGATGTGGCCGGACGGGGCCTGCTGGCCCTGGCCGATGATCTCCTCGACCTGCTGGCGAACGGCCTCAAGAGAAATCCCGAGGCTCTCCAGGGCCTTAGCGGCGACACCCTCACCCTCGTGGATCAGACCCAGGAGGATGTGCTCGGTGCCGATGTAGTTGTGGTTGAGCATCCGGGCTTCTTCCTGAGCCAGGACGACAACCCGCCGCGCGCGGTCGGTGAACCTCTCGAACATCGTTTATCGCTCCTCAGAGCGGTCGGGCAGTTCGGGGTCCGTCCCCGCCCTGTCCTTCCGCATGCTAGTCCCGCTCAGCGGCGCGGCCCACGGATTCGCTCCCTGTGAGGGGAGCGAGATGCTGCGCGACCAGCCGACACCAATCCCAACCCGATGCTGGGAGACGGTGTTCCCGCACACGGGCCGGATGCACCGGATACCGCTACGCCATCGGCGAACAACCTCCGCCGCGACGCTGCCGGTGGGCGTCCGACCGGTCACGCCTACTGCCCCGGGCGGAGTCACGGGACCCCGTCCCCCTGCATTCATACCCGGTATCGGGGTGGTTCTCGCGCAGTTTCCGCGGTGGCGGTGTTCGCCCGGCGAGAAGTCGTGCCGCCACTGACGGTCGGTCAGCCGCGGCGGGGCGGCCGGTGCCGTCCGGCGCCGTCCGCGTCCCCGCTCCGCTCCTACAGCGTTGCACAGGACGCGACCGTTCCGCCGTCCGGACCGGAGGGCCGGTCCGGTGCCCGAAGGGGCAGCGGGGCCCGCTCCGGGGCCGGGAGGGCGGCTCCGGCCGGGCGTGCGCCGCGGGGCGCGGAGGAGATCCCTCCGCGCCCCGCGCGTGTGCCGTGGACGCCTCACGCGGCGCCCGGAACCCCGCACCCGTCCGGGCGGCCGTGCGTCGCCCGGTTCAGGACGCGTTGGCCTTCTCGTAGGCCTCGCGCACGTTGCTGGGCACGCGGCCGCGGTCGTTGACCTCCAGGCCCTGCTCCTTGGCCCACGCGCGGATCTTGGCGGTGTCCGGCACGCTGCCGGACGGACGCGGGGCGGTGCCTCGGCCCGCACGGCGGGCGCCGGCGAGCCGGCCGCTCTGCTTGCGGCCCTTGTCGACGTACGGCGCCAGCAGGTCGCGGAGCTTGTCCGCGTTGGCGCTCTTCAGATCGATCTCGTAGGCAACGCCGTCGAGCGCGAACGTGACCGTCTCGTCCGCCGACCCGCCGTCGAGATCGTCTTCAAGAATGACCTGCACCCTCTGTGCCACGGGCTTCCCTTTCTGCTAAACGACCGATTGCCTAAGGAAAGGAAAGCGCCTTTTCCCGGAAAACACAAACCCCTGACCGTCCCGGGGGCGGCTCACAGGTGCAGCAGCATGCGCGAGTTGCCCAGTGTGTTGGGCTTCACCCGCTCCAGGTCGAGGAACTCGGCGACACCTTCATCGTACGAGCGGAGAAGTTCTTCATAGACATCCGTAGCGATCGCCGCCGGGTCTGTCGTACCATCATCGGTTTCCTGGAGCTCCCCGATCTCCACGAAACCGTGTTTCGCGAAGAAGGCGACCTCGAACGTCAAGCAGAAAATCCGACGGACGCCGAGCCAGCGGGCGGTCTGCAGCAGCTTGTCCAGCAGCAGGTGTCCGACGCCGTGGCCGCGGCAGGACGGATCGACCGCGAGGGTGCGGACCTCGGCGAGGTCCTCCCACATGACGTGCAGCGCGCCGCACGCGACCACCGTGCCGTCGTCGTCGCGTTCCGCGACCCAGAACTCCTGCACCGATTCGAACAGTGTGACGGTGGGCTTGTCGAGCAGAATCCCGTCGCGCGAGTAGGCGTCGATGAGCCCGCGTACGGCCCGCACGTCCGTGGTCCGCGCCCGGCGGATGGTGACCTCCATGCCGGGACGTTATCGTGCCGGCCCGGGCCGGGTCCCGCCGGTATCCGGTCCGCTCGCGGTCCCGGCCCGCGGTGAATCCCCGGCGACCGGATCGGGCGGGAACAGAGCGGTCACCCGCAAGGCGTCCCGGAGTGCCTCCCGTTGCTCCGGTGACATCAGGCCGAAGAAGTGCACCAGTGCCGCGGCGGGATTGTCGCTCGTGGCCCACGCGTCGTTCATCAGGGCCGCGGTGTACGCCTCGCGCGAGGAGACCGGCTCATATCGATAGGCCCGGCCCGCGCGCTCGCGGCGGAGCCAGCCCTTTCTGTGCAGCTTGTCCAGGACGGTCATCACCGTGGTGTACGCGATATCGCGTTCCGACCGCAGATCCAGGAGAACCTCGCGAACCGTGACCGGTCGGTTCCACCGCCACACCCGGGTCATGATGGCGTTCTCAAGTTCGCCGAGTTGCCGGACCATAGTCCGGCCAGGATAGGGAGTGAATGGGGCAAATCTCGTGAAGTGCCGCCAAACCGGCGCGCCGCCACCCCCGGAATCCGGGAATGGCGGCGCGGGGTGCTCCGGGGGCCGGAGGGCGGCCGGCGCTCAGTCGGCCAGGTCCTCCTTGGTCTTCTGGGCTCCGCCCTGGCTGCGGATGATGGCCCGCACCAGGAACCCGAAACCGATCGCCATGACCAGCGGCGGGACGATCGCGCTGACGTAGTCCATCAGGTCACTCCTCCTCGGTCTTCTCCGCCGCACCGGCGGACGCCTTGGGCTCCGGCTTCACCAGCGGGAAGAGCACCGTCTCCCGGATGTTCTTGCCGGTGAGCAGCATGATCAGGCGGTCCACCCCGAGCCCGAGGCCGCCGGTGGGCGGCATCGCGTACTCCAGGGCCCGCAGGAAGTCCTCGTCGATCTGCATCGCCTCGACGTCGCCGCCGGCCGCGAGCAGGGACTGCGCGGTGAGGCGGGCGCGCTGCTCGACCGGGTCGATCAGCTCGGAGTAGGCGGTGCCGATCTCGGTGCCGAAGATCACCAGGTCCCACTTCTCGGCCACGCCCGGCACCGAGCGGTGCCGGCGGGTCAGCGGGGAGACCTCGGTCGGGTAGTCCCTGATGAAGGTCGGCCGGACGGCGTTCTCCTCCAGCAGGCGCTCGACCATCTCCAGCACGATCTGGCCGTGGCCCCACTCCTTCTCGAAGGGGATGCCGTGCCCGGCCGCCAGCGCGCGCAGCTCCTCGACCCCGGTCTCCGGGGTGACCTCGGTCCCCAGGCGGGCGGAGATGCCCGGGTAGACGCCGATCTCCTCCCACGGCTCGGCCAGGTCGATCTCGTGCTCCACGCCGTGCGGGTCGACGCCCTTGATCACCGTGGTGCCCAGCGCGTCCCGGGCGGCGTTGATGATGGTGGCCCGGATCAGCTCGGCCTGGGTGTCGTAGTCGCCGTAGGCCTCGTACGACTCCAGCGAGGTGAACTCGGGGTTGTGGGTGGAGTCCGCGCCCTCGTTGCGGAAGTTGCGGTTGATCTCGAAGACCTTCTCCGCGCCGCCGACCACCAGCCGCTTGAGGTACAGCTCGGGGGCGATCCGCATGTAGAGGTCGATGTCGTACGCGTTGATGTGCGTCTTGAACGGACGCGCGTTGGCGCCGCCGTGCACCGGCTGCAGCATCGGGGTCTCGACCTCGATGTAGCCGCGCTCCTCGTAGGTGCGGCGGATCGAGCGGACCACCTTGGACCGCAGGTGCAGGATCTCGCGGGCCTCGGGGTTGACGATCAGGTCGACGTACCGCTGGCGGACCCGGGCCTCCGGGTCGGTCAGGCCCTTGTGCTTGTCCGGCAGCGGGCGCAGGCACTTGGCGGTGAGCTCCCAGCGGTCCACCATCACCGACAGCTCGCCGCGCCGGGAGGTGATCACCTCGCCCTCGACGCCGACCTGGTCGCCGAGGTCGATGTCCGACTTCCAGGCCGCCAGCCGCTCCTCGCCCAGCTTGTCCAGGGAGAGCATCACCTGGAGGTCGCCGGAGCCGTCGCGCAGGGTGGCGAAGCAGAGCTTGCCGCCGGTGCGGGAGAGGATCACCCGGCCGGTGATGCCGGTCCGCTCGCCGGTCGCGGTGTCCGCCGGGAGGTCCGGGTGCTTGGCTCGCAGGTCGGCGATGGTGCTGGTCCGGGGGAAACCGACCGGGTACGGGTCGACGCCGGCCGCCCGGAGCCGGTCCAGCTTCTCGCGCCGGACGCGCATCTGCTCGGGAAGGTCGTCGGTCGCGGTGATGGGGCTCTGATCGCTCACCCCACCAGGGTAGCCAGCCGCGACCGGTGCTCCGCCACGGGATTGCCGGTGCGCACGCGCGGGGGGAGACCGCGCCGGACGGTTCCGGTGCGGCCTCCCCCGGGAGGCGGTGGCGGGGCGGGCTCAGCCGGTGCCGGTGGCCAGCTCCACGTCCTCGGGAGCCTCCGGCGCGGACGGCCGGGCGGGCGGCTTGGGACGGCGGCCGAACAGTTCGGCGGGGGTGGGCATCCGGTGCGGCCGGGCGGGCTGCCGGCCCTGCGGGGTGCGGGCGGCGGCGGGCTGCTCGGCGGGGGGCTCGGTGCTGCTCATCGGGATCCGTCCTCCAACAGGGGTGAGGGGACTGCTCGGGGGTGCGGCGGGGCTGGGTACGGCGACGAGGTGGCGCTGGCCGCCGGCCAGGGCGAGCCGTTCGCGGACGGCGGCCTCGGCCAGCGCGTGGCAGCGGCCCGCCAGCCGGGAGCGGCGGGAGCGCTCGTGCTGGCCGCAGGGCTGGCGGGTGAGCCCGCGCAGCGCGGTGAGGTCCCCCGGTCCGGGGAGGTAGCCGTCGGTGACCGCCTCCTCCAGCCGTTCCAGGTAGCCGGTGGCGCTGCCCGGCAGGGCGGCCCGGTAGCGGGCGAGGTCGGCGAGGAGGAAGGCGCGCAGCCGGCCGCCCTCCTGGACGGCCTCGTCGATCGCCTCGGTCAGGCGCAGCGCGTCCTGGACGTCCTCGGCCCACAGCTCGGCCCCCGCACCGGCGTGCACCGGCCGGTCGGGGAACGGGAGCTGGAGGTGGACGGGGACGGAGGGGTGCAGGGCTTGGGCGAGGGCGCGGCGCAGCACGCGGACTTCGTCGGCGCTGAAGGCCATGCCGCCGCGCGATCCGTGTGGCGTAGGCATGGGCTGACACTACGTGAGGAATATCCGATTTGTCGGTAGCGTCGCGCCGACGCCGCGCGTTTGCCCCACGAACGTCCCGCGGCGGCCGCGGGACGCGCCGGGCGGATCAGCTCGGGCGGTTGCGTTCGTAGACCAGGCGCAGGCCGATGAGGGTCAGCCAGGGCTCGTGGACGTCGATCGAGCCGGCCTCGCCGAGGACGAGCGTGGCCAGGCCGCCGGTGGCGATCACCTGGACGTCGTCCGGGTCCTTGGCCAGCTCGCGGGCCATCCGGTCGACCAGGCCGTCCACCTGGCCGGCGAAGCCGTAGAGGATGCCGGACTGCATGCCCTCGACGGTGTTCTTGCCGATCACGTTGCGCGGCTTGGTCAGCTCGATCTTGCGCAGCAGGGCGCCGCGGTTGCCGAGCGCCTCGACCGAGATCTCGATGCCGGGGGCGATCGCGCCGCCGACGTAGTCGCCGCGGGCGTTGACCGCGTCGAAGGTGGTGGCGGTGCCGAAGTCGACCACGATGCACGGGCCGCCGTAGAGGTGGTTGGCGGCCAGCGCGTTGACGATCCGGTCGGCGCCGACCTCCTTGGGGTTGTCCATGAGGACGTGCACCCCCGTCTTCACCCCCGGCTCCACGATCACCGCGGGGACGTCGCCGTAGTAGCGGCGCGCGACCTCGCGGAACTCGTGGAGCACGGAGGGGACGGAGGAGCAGATCGCCAGGCCCTCGACCGCCGCGTCGGCGATCGCGGTCCGCGAGCCCTGCGAGCCCTTCAGGCCCTGCAGCAGCACCGCCAGCTCGTCCGCCGTGCGGCGCGGCTCGGTGGAGATCCGCCAGGTCTCGACCACCTCTTCGCCGCCGAACAGGCCGAGGGTGGTCTGGGTGTTGCCGACGTCGATGGTGAGCAGCATGGGGCGCTTTCTGCGTCGAGGACCAGCGGGCGGACCGGGCTGTCCCGGCGGACCGGGCGGGCGGAACGGGCGGACGGTCAGGCGCGCAGGTCCAGGCCGATGTCCAGGATCGGCGAGGAGTGGGTCAGCGCGCCCACCGCCAGGTAGTCGACACCAGTCTGGGCGACCTCGCGCGCGGTGGCCAGGGTGAGTCCGCCGGAGGCCTCCAGCTTCGCCCGGCCGGCCACCAGGGCGACCGCCTCGCGCAGCTGCGGGACGGTGAAGTTGTCCAGCAGGATCAGGTCGGCCCCGGCCTCCAGGACCGGCTCGATCTGCTCCACGGTGTCGACCTCGACCTCGACCGGCAGGTCCGGGTAGGCGGCCCGGACGGCCCGGAACGCCTCGGCGACGCCGCCGGCCGCGACCACGTGGTTGTCCTTGATCAGGGCCGCGTCCGAGAGCGCCATCCGGTGGTTGGCGCCCCCGCCGCAGCGGACCGCGAACTTCTCCAGCGCGCGCAGGCCCGGGGTGGTCTTGCGGGTGTCGCGCACGGCCGCGCCGGTGCCCTCCAGGGCCTCCGTCCAGGCGCGGGTGGCGGTGGCGATGCCGGACAGGTGGCAGAGCAGGTTGAGCGCGCTGCGCTCGGCGGTGAGCAGGTCCCGGGTGCGGGAGCGGACCGAGAGCAGCACCTGGCCGGCCTCGACCCGGTCGCCGTCCTGGACGTGCCGCTCGACCTCGAACTCCTCCTCGCAGACCAGGGAGACGACGGCCTCGGCGATCCGCAGGCCGGCCACCACGCCCGCGCCGCGGGCGGTGAAGTCGGCGGTGGCGACGGCGTCGGCGGGCACGGTGGCCACCGAGGTGACGTCCTCGCCGCCGGCGAGGTCCTCGGCCAGCGCCAGGGTGGCGATGTCCTCGACCTCGACCGGGTCCAGGCCGGCCTCCTCCAGCAGTTCGGCGAGCTGCGGGTCGAGGCCGGTCTCGTAGCCCTCGCCGTCCCCGCAGGCGCAGCCGTCGCCGCAGCCGCCGGCCAGCGGGAGCTCGTCGTGCTCGTGCTCGTGCAGGTGGGTCACGTCGATCGCGTCGGTCATGGTGTTACGGCTCCTCGGGGGTGCTGACGGGTCCGCCGGAGGCGGTGAGGGTGGTGATCAGGTGGCGCTGCCAGTGCGCGTCGTCCCGCTCCGGGAAGTCCTCGCGCCAGTGGCAGCCGCGGGTCTCCCCGCGCTGGGTGGCGGCGGTGACCAGTGCGTCGGCGACCAGCAGCAGGTTGGCGGCCTCCCAGGTCTCCACCCGGGGGTCGGCCGGCTTCTCCTCGGCGGCGTCGGTGCGGGCGTGCTCGGCGAGCAGCGCCAGCCCGCGCGCCGTGGCGGCCATCGAGGCGGCCGAGCGCAGCACGCCCGCACCGCCCGACATCAGCCGCTGGATCTCGGCCCGGGCCTCGGGCGCGGGCAGCGGCACCGGGCGGGCGGCCCGGGCCGAGGCCGCGTCGACGACCCGCTCGGGCAGCTCGCCGGCGGTGTGCCGGGCGGTGAGGTCGGCGGCGATCCGCTCGGCGAAGACCAGGCCCTCCAGCAGCGAGTTGGAGGCCAGCCGGTTGGCGCCGTGCACACCGGTGCAGGCCACCTCGCCGCAGGCGTACAGGCCGGGGACGGAGGTCCGGCCGCGGGTGTCGGTGCGCACCCCGCCGGAGGCGTAGTGCGCGGCCGGGGCGACCGGGATCGGCTCGGTGACCGGGTCGATCCCGTGCGCGCGGCAGGACGCCAGGATGGTCGGGAAGCGGTGCTCCCACATCGCGGCGCCGAAGTGCCGCCCGTCCAGGTACATGTGGTCGGTGGCGTTGAGCTGCATCCGGCGGGTGATCGCCTTGGCGACGATGTCGCGCGGGGCCAGTTCGGCCAGCTCGTGCTGCCCGGTCATGAACCGGACGCCGTCCGCGTCGACCAGGTGGGCGCCCTCGCCGCGGACCGCCTCGGAGACCAGCGGCTGCTGGCCCTCGGCGTCCGGGCCGAGCCACAGCACGGTGGGGTGGAACTGGACGAACTCCAGGTCGGTGACCTCGGCGCCGGCCCGCAGCGCGAGCGCCACGCCGTCGCCGGTGGAGACCGCCGGGTTGGTGGTGGCGGAGAAGACCTGGCCCATGCCGCCGGTGGCGAGCACCACGGCGCGGGCCCGGACGGCGCCGACGCCGTCCCGGGCGCCCTCGCCCATCACGTGCAGGGTCAGCCCGGCCGCGTGCCCGCCGGCGTCGGTGAGCAGGTCGAGCACCAGCGCGTGCTCGATCAGCTCGATGCCCGGGTCGGCGCGGACCGCGGCGACCAGGGCGCGGGATATCTCGGCGCCGGTGGCGTCCCCGCCGGCGTGCGCGATCCGGTCGCGGTGGTGGCCGCCCTCGCGGGTGAGCAGGACCCCGCCGTCCTCGCCCCGGTCGAAGGCCGCGCCGACCGCGATCAGCCGGCGGACCGCGTCCGGGCCCTCGGTGACCAGGGTGCGGACGGCGTCCTCGTCGCAGAGCCCGACGCCGGCCACCAGGGTGTCGGCCAGGTGCTGCCCGGGGGTGTCCCCCTCGCCCAGGGCGGCCGCGATGCCGCCCTGGGCCCAGCGGGTGGAGCCGTCGTCCAGCATCGCCTTGGTGACCACCATGGCCCGCAGGCCGGCCTTGCGGACGTTGAGCGCGACGGTGAGCCCGGCCACGCCGGAGCCGACCACGACGACGTCGGTGTCGGTGGTCCAGCCCGGGGCGGGGGCGGTGAGGCGGTGCTTGACGGCGGACATGGCTCTGTTGCTCCTTAGCGCGCGGCGGCGTCGGCGGCGCCGCTGCCGCCACCGTACGCCGCGTCCCCGCGCAGCAGTCCGCTGCCCTCCCCGGCCTCGGCCGGGTCCCCGCCCAGGCCGGTGATCCGGTTCCGGTCGTCGACGAAGACGACCTTCGGCAGGTAGCCCTTGGCCTCGGCGGTGTCCATCTGCCCGTAGGCGATGAGGATGACGAGGTCGCCGGGGTGGACCAGGCGGGCGGCGGCGCCGTTGATGCCTATGACGCCGGAGCCGCGCGGGCCGGCGATGGTGTACGTCTCCAGCCGGGCGCCGTTGTTGATGTCGACGATGTGGACCAGCTCGCCGGGGAGCAGGTCGGCGGCGTCGAGCAGGTCCTCGTCCACCGTCACGGAGCCGACGTAGTGGAGGTCGGCCTGGGTCACGGTGGCCCGGTGGATCTTGGACTTGAGCATGGTGCGGAGCATTGCGGGTCACGCCTCCTGTGAGTGCATGCCTAGGGGAACTGCTTCTTCGTACGCACCGGTCGCCGCCGTCGGACGGCGACCGGGTGGTGCCGGCCGGTCCTCCGCCTAGCGGCAGATGACGTGGACGTTGTCGATCAGGCGGGTCGGACCCACCTTCGCGGCGACGGCCAGCACCGCCTCGCCCCGGAAGTCGTCCGGCGCCTCGGTGAAGTCGTGCGGATCGATCAGGGCGAGGTAGTCGAGTTCGACACCCTCGGCGGTGTCGAGGACGGCCGCGGCGGCCTCGCGCACGGCCCCGGGGCCCTGCGCGGCCACGTCCCGGCCGGCGAGGAGTGCCCGGGAGAGGGCGAGGGCGCGGGTGCGCTCCTCCTCCCCGAGGTAGCGGTTGCGGGAGGAGCGGGCCAGGCCGTCCTCCTCGCGGACGGTCGGCACGCCGACCACCTCGACGTCGAAGTCGAGGTCGGCCACCATCCGGCGGACGAGCGCCAGCTGCTGGGCGTCCTTCTCGCCGAAGAAGGCGAAGTCCGGGTCGGTGATGTGCAGTAGTTTGGCCACCACGGTCAGCACCCCGTCGAAGTGGCCGGGCCGGGTGGCGCCCTCGAAGCGCTCGCCCATCGGCCCCGCGGCGAGCCGCACCTGTGGCTCGCCGTTCGGGTAGACCTCGTCGACGGACGGCGCGAAGACCACGTCGGCGCCGTTCTCCTCGGCGAGCCGCAGGTCCTCGTCCAGGGTGCGCGGGTAGCGCTCAAGGTCCTCGCCGGCGCCGAACTGCAGCGGGTTGACGAAGACCGTGACGGCGACCCGGCCGTCCCGGCCGACCTGCTTGCGGGCGGCGCGGATCAGCGCGGCGTGGCCCTCGTGCAGGGCGCCCATCGTCATCACGACCGCGTTGTCCACGGGCTGCTCGTCCGGCCAGAACGCCGCCTCGAAGTCGTCGACGGTGCGCGTGAGCACGGCGCGGTGGACCTTCGGGGCGCGCTGGGCCTTGCCCGGCTGCTTGCCGCGTGCCATTACTGGTTCTCCTCGTTCAGTACGTCCAGCAGCGCCGCCGCCGACGTTTCGTCGATCGTCCCGTTGGCCAGGGCCCGCTGCGCGGTGGCGCGGGCCATCGCCCGGTAGGCGGCCGGGATGTCCGGGGACACCGTACTGAGCTGCGCCAGGTGGCGGCGCACGGTGCCGGCGTCGCCCCGCGCGACCGGGCCGGTGAGGGCCGCGTCGCCGGAGCGCAGCGAGTTGTCGAGCGCGGCGCCCAGCAGCGGGCCGAGCATCCGGCCCGGCTCGGCGACGCCCGCCGAGCGCAGCAGCTCCATCGCCTGCGCGACCAGGGTGACCAGGTGGTTCGCGCCGTGCGCGAGGGCGGTGTGGTACATCGGGCGGACGTCCTCGGGCACCCACTCGGGCTCGCCGCCCATCTCGACCACCAGCGCCTCGGCGACCGGGCGCAGCTCCTCGGGCGCGGTCACCCCGAACGGGCAGCCGGCCAGCCGGGCCAGGTCGACGGAGGTGCCGGTGAAGGTCATCGCGGGGTGCAGCGCGAGCGGCAGCGCGCCGGCCCGGACGGCCGGCTCCAGCACGGCCACGCCGTGCGCGCCCGAGGTGTGCACCAGCAGCTGGCCGGGCCGGACGGCGCCGGTGGCGGCGAGCCCCGCGGTCAGGTCGGCCAGCGCGTCGTCGGGGACGGTGAGCAGCACGAGGTCGGCGGCGGCCAGCACCTGCGGCGGGGTGACGACCCGCACGCCGGGCAGCAGCGTCTCGGCGCGGCGGCGGGAGGCGGCGGACACGCCGGAGGCGGCGACCACCGTGTGGCCGGCGAGCTGGAGGGCGGCGCCGAGCGCGGGGCCCACCCGGCCGGTGCCGACCACGCCGACGGCGAGCCGGGCGGGGCGGTTGCCGGGGTCGGCCGGGTCGCCGAACGGGGCCGGTTCGCCGAAGCCGGGCGGGTTCACGCGCGGCTCCCGCTGGTTCGCTCGCTCACGCGCCCACCTTCGTCCAGGGGTTCCGTTCCGGTCCGCTCGACGGGTACCGGACGTACCGGCCCATTCTACGGTGGGCGGCGCGGGGCCCGGGAGGCTCGGTCCCCGGTCCGGACCGGTCCCGGGGCCGGGCCGGCTCAGTCCGTGGCACCGGCCCGGATCAGGCCCGCCTCGTAGGCCAGCACCACGGCCTGGACCCGGTCGCGCAGCCCCAGCTTGGCCAGGATCCGGCCGACGTGGGTCTTCACGGTGGCCTCGGAGAGCACCAGCCGGGCGGCGATCTCGCCGTTCGACAGGCCCTGCGCGACCAGCAGGAACACCTCGCGCTCGCGCTCGGTCAGCGGTCCCAGGGTGTCGGTGCCGCCCGGGCCGCTCTGCGGGGTGGGCAGCACCTCGGCGAAGCGGTCGATCATGCGGCGGGTGGTGGTCGGCGCGACCACCGCGTCCCCGCCGTGGACGGAGCGGATCGCGGCCACCAGCTCGGTCGGCGGCACGTCCTTGAGCAGGAAGCCGCTGGCCCCGGCCTTGAGCGCGGCGAAGGCGTACTCGTCCAGGTCGAAGGTGGTGAGGATGAGCACGTGCGGGGCGTCCGGCAGCGGGCTGCCGTCCTCGGCCAGGCAGATCTGCCGGGTGGCCTGCACGCCGTCCAGCCGCGGCATCCGGACGTCCATCAGGATCACGTCCACCGCCGTGTGCCGGAGCTTCTCCAGGGCCTGGGCGCCGTCCCCGGCCTCGGCGGTGATCTCGATGTCGCCCTGCGACTGCAGGATCATCCGGAATCCGGTGCGCAGCAGCTCCTGGTCGTCGACCAGCATCACGCGGATGGTCAAGGGTGGCTCCTAGGTCCTCGGGGTACGGCGGGGGGTCGGTGGGCGCCCGGGGTCAGTGGGCGGTCTTGAGCGGCAGGACCGCGCGGATCCGGAAGCCGCCGCCGGGGCGCGGCCCGACGTCGAGGCTGCCGCTGACCATGCCGACCCGCTCCCGCATGCCGATCAGGCCGTGGCCCTGGCCGTCGGTGCCGCCGGCGGCGAGCTTCTCGTCGGTGCTGCCGCGGCCGTCGTCCTCCACCAGCACGGCCAGCTCGCGCTCGCCGAAGTCGACCGCGACCCGGGCGTGCACGTCGGGGCCGCCGTGCTTGCGGACGTTGGTGAGCGCCTCCTGGACGATCCGGTAGACCGTCAGCTCGACGCCGCGGGGCAGCTCGCGGGGGTTGCCCGAGGTCGCGAAGTCCACCTGGAGGCCGGCCGTGCGGCACTGGTCCAGCAGCTCCGGCAGCTCCTCGACGCCCGGCTGCGGCACGTACTCCTCGCCCTTGGTGTCGGCGGTGCGCAGCACGCCGAGCAGCCGGCGCATCTCGACCAGGGCCTGCCGGCCGGTGGAGGCGATCGTCCCCAGCGCCTCCTTGGCCTGCTGCGGGGAGTTGTCCAGCACGTAGGCGGCGCCGTCCGCCTGGACGATCATCACCGAGACGTTGTGCGCGACCACGTCGTGCAGCTCGCGGGCGATCCGGGCGCGTTCTGCGGCGACCGCCACCTTGGCCTGGGCGTCGCGCTCGCGCTCCAGCCGGGCCGCGCGGTCCTCCAGCTCCACCAGGTAGGCCCGGCGGACCCGGGTGAGCCGCCCCCACGCCCAGCAGAGGATGAACGGGGTGGTCATCATGGCGCCGATGAACAGCGCCTCGGGGACCGAGTAGTTCACGTAGCGGACGTCCCCGAGGCCGTCCACCTCGGCCTTCTGCGGATGGAGCTGCCAGAACACCAGCGGTCCGGCCAGCAGCCCGGCGGTCAGCGCCAGCCGGGACATCCAGCGGCCGCCGAACGCGGCACCCGTGTAGGCGAACACCAGGTAGGCGATGCTGGAGATCGTCGGGGCGACGTCCAGGGCGATCTGGGAGAGGCCGACCAGCGTCGCCGCGGCCACGGTCAGGTCGGGGTACTTGCGGCGGAACACCATCAGGGCCGGCAGCACGACGGCGACGACGACGTCGAAGACCGCCCGCCAGCCGACGTTGCGGCTCCCTTCCTCCGGCAGGAGGCCGAGGAGGAGCACCAACGAGGCCCAGACGGAGTCGACCACCATGGGGTGACGGCGGAGCCAGGCGTTGAGTCGATGCACAGGTCAAGCGTAGGCAGTCGGGCCGCGTGCCCAGGTCCGCCGGGAGGGCGATCCGTCCTACTCCCTAGGTCGGAGAGGGTGCCGTGCCGATGCCGTAGCGGTTGGGCGGGTACGGACGGGGTGTGTAGCGTCCCGCCCCATGACCTGGATGCGGTGGGCGCCCGCGACGGAACACGCCCTCTACGGACCCGGCGGCGGCTTCTACCGCAGCTCGGAGGGCCCCGCCGGGCACTTCCGGACCTCGGTGCACGCCTCGCCGCTGTTCGCCCGGGCGGTGGCCCGGCTGCTGCTGGAGGTGGACGCCGCGCTCGGCCGTCCGGAGGAGCTGGCGTTCGTGGACGTCGGGGCCGGCCGCGGCGAGCTGGTCGCCGGGGTGCTGGCGGAGCTGCCGTCGGCGGCGGGGGAGCGGCTGCGGGTGTACGCGGTGGAGCTCGCCGCCCGCCCGCCGCTCCCGCCGGCCGCTCCGTCCACAGGGCTGTGGACGGAGCGGGGGTGGTCGGAGGTGGTGTGGACGGACGAGGTGCCGCGCGGCGTCACCGGACTGCTGTTCGCCAACGAGTGGCTGGACAACGTGCCGCTGGACACCGGCGAGGTCGGCGAGGACGGCGTGCTCCGCTACCTGGAGGTGGACCCCGCGACCGGCGCGGAGCGCCTCGGCGGGCCGGTCGGGGCGGCCGACGCCGCCTGGGCCGCCCGCTGGTGGCCGGCCGAACGTCCCGGTGACTTCGCGGAGTTCGGCGCCCCCCGGGACGCCGCCTGGGCGCACGCGGTGGCCGGTCTGGAGCGCGGCCTGGCGGTCGCCGCGGACTACGGGCACACCGCCGGGAACCGCCCGCCGTTCCCCACCCGGACCGGCTTCCGGGCCGGCCGCGAGGTCGCGCCGGTGCCCGACGGCTCCTGCGACGTCACGGCGCACGTCGCGCTGGACGCCGTCGCCGTCCCCGGTCTCCACAGCCTGTGGACGACGCAGCGGGACGCGCTGCGGGCGCTCGGCGTCACCGGCGCCCGGCCGCCGCTGGCCCTCGCCTCCACCGACCCGGCCGGGTACCTGCGGGCCCTCGGCGGCGCGGGCGAGGGCGCCGAACTCACCGATCCGGCCGGTCTCGGCGGGTTCGGCTGGCTCGCGCAGACCGTCCGGATGCCGGTACCGCCGGGCCTGGAGCCGCTCCCGGGATGGCAGACTCTCACCCCATGAGGGAGACCACGGTCGGCATCGGGGCGGGAGCCGAGAACTTCACGGGCGGGGCGGGCACCACCGACATGGTGCTCAACATCGGCCCGCAGCACCCGGCGACCCACGGTGTGCTGCGTCTGCGGCTGGTGCTGGACGGCGAGCGCATCGTCACCGCCGAGCCGGTGATCGGCTACATGCACCGGGGTGCGGAGAAGCTGTTCGAGGCCCGGGACTACCGGCAGATCATCATGCTGGCCAACCGGCACGACTGGCTCTCGGCCTTCTCCAACGAGCTGGGTGTCGTGCTCGGCGTCGAGCGGATGCTCGGCATGGAGGTGCCCGAGCGCGCGGTCTGGGTCCGCACCCTGCTCGCCGAGCTGAACCGGGTCCTCAACCACCTGATGTTCCTCGGCTCCTACCCGCTGGAGCTTGGCGGGATCACCCCGATCTTCCACGCCTTCTCCGGCCGCGAGGACCTCCAGCACGTGCTGGAGGAGGCCTCCGGCGGCCGGATGCACTACATGTTCAACCGGGTCGGCGGCCTCAAGGAGGACCTCCCGGCCGGCTGGGCCGGCCGGGTCCGGGCCGCCGTCGCCGTCGTCCGCTCCCAGCTGCCGGTCTTCGAGGAGCTGGTGCTGGGCAACGAGATCTTCCGCGCCCGTACCGCCGGCGTCGGCGTCCTCACCAGGGCGCAGGCCGAGGCGTACGGCGTCAGCGGCCCGATCGCCCGGGCCAGCGGCCTGGACCTCGACCTGCGCCGCGACGACCCCTACCTCGCCTACGGCAGCGAGGAGCTGCGGCGGGTGCTGACCGTGGTCACCCGCGAGGAGGGCGACTGCCTGGCCCGCTTCGAGTGCCTGCTGGAGCAGACGGCCAACGCGCTGGACCTCGCCGACGCCTGCCTCGACAAGCTGGCGGAACTCGCCCCGGGGCCGGTGAACCTGCGGCTGCCCAAGGTGCTCAAGGCCCCCGAGGGCAGCACCTACGCCTGGACCGAGAACCCGCTCGGCGTCAACGGCTACTACCTGGTGTCGCGCGGCGACAAGACGCCGTGGCGCCTCAAGCTGCGCTCGGCGTCGTTCAACAACGTCCAGGCGCTCACCGAGCTGCTGCCGGGGACGCTGGTCGCGGACATGGTCGCGATCCTGGGCTCGATGTTCTTCGTGGTCGGCGACATCGACAAGTGAGCCGGGGAGGGGGAGTGCCGGGACGCCCCGCACTCCCCTCCGTCCGCGCTACTTCTTCGCGGCCTTCGGCTTCTTCGCCGGATCGGCCGGGTGCGGGGCCACCTTCCGGTCGCCCTTGGTGGCGATCCGCTCCTCGCACAGGCCGGCCAGCACCGCGTACGCGGCCGGGCCCATCAGCTCGGTGAGTTCCGGGCGGTAGCCGACGTACACCGGGTCGCTGCCCTGGTGGGCGTCCGGGCTGCCGGTGCACCACCAGTGCAGGTCGTGGCCGCCCGGGCCCCAGCCCCGGCGGTCGTACTCGCCGATGGTGACCTGGAGGTAGCGGGTGTCGTCCGGGCGGTCGATCCAGTCGTAGGTGCGGCGGACCGGCAGCTGCCAGCAGACGTCCGGCTTGGTCTCCAGCGGCTCGCGGCCCTCGGCGAGGGCCAGCGCGTGCAGGGCGCAGCCGGCGCCGCCGGCGAAGCCGGGGCTGTTCACGAAGACGCAGGCGCCGTTGACCCGCCGGGTCTGCCGGTCGCCGTCCTCGTCGAACATGGTGATGCCGCCGTCGACCTTGATCCGGCCCTTGGCGTCGGTGCCGTACGGGTGGTTCTCCCACAGCTCCGGGGTCAGCCGGGCCGCGTGGCCGGTGACGCGCTTCTCGTCGTCCTCGTCGGAGTAGTGCGCGCCCAGGGTGCAGCAGCCGTCGGACTCGCCCCGGCCCTCGCGGATGCCCTGGCAGCCCTGGCCGAAGATGCACGACCAGCGGGAGGTCAGCCAGGTCAGGTCGCAGCGGAAGACCTGCTCCTCGTCGTCCGGGTCGGTGAACTCGACCCAGGCACGCGGGAAGTCGAGCGGGACCTCGGGCCGGAGTTCGGTGCGCAGGACCGGCATCGCGAGGTCGACGGAGGCCGGGCCGCCGGCCTCCGGCCTGTTCTTCCGGCCCCTGGAGGTGCTGCCGCTGTGCTTGGACGTGTCTGCTGCTGCCACCCGGCAAGGGTAGAGCCTTCGCGGAGCGGCGGACCGACCGTGGCCACGGGGTTCGCGACGAGTTCACCGGCCGGAGGCCGGGTGCGGGGCGGCCCGGTCCGTCGGGTCCGCTCCGGCGGCCGGGCCCGGCCGACCGCCCGGGCGGCCCGGCGGGGTCGGGTCGGGCCGCGACGGGTCGCGCCGCCCCGGCCCGCACCGGGCCTCCGCCGACCGGGTGAACGCCGGAACAACACCGTCCGAATACCGTTCGAACGACCTCGCCGATCAGGGCCCGGCCGGCCCGCCGGAGCCGCGATCACGGCCCGGACCAGCACTGACACCGACGCGACCGGTCTCTTCCGGCCGTGGATCGCGTAGCGTGGAGGGCTATGCGACTCGGTGTGCTCGACGTAGGTTCCAACACGGTCCACTTCCTCGTGGTGGACGCCCATCCGGGCGCCGCCCCCTTTCCCGCCTACTCCCACAAGGCCGAGCTCCGGCTCGCGGAACTCCTCGACGAGCAGGGTGCGATCAGTGAGACCGGCATCGAGAAGCTGATCGGCATGATCGCTTCCTCGCTGCGGGTCGCCGAGGACAAGGGCGTCGTCGACATACTGCCCTTCGCGACCTCCGCCGTGCGCGAGGCCGCCAACGGCGAGGAAGTGCTCCGCCGGGTCGCCGCGGAGACCGGCGTCGAGCTGCGGGTGCTCTCCGGTCAGGACGAGGCCCGGCTGACCTTCCTGGCGGTCCGCCGCTGGTTCGGCTGGTCCTCCGGCCGGTTGCTCAACCTCGACATCGGCGGCGGTTCGCTGGAGATGGCCTGCGGTCTGGACGAGCAGCCGGACGTGGCCTGCTCGCTGCCGCTGGGGGCCGGCCGGCTGACCGCCCGCTGGCTGCCCGGCGACGTCGCCGACGCCGAGCAGCTGCGCGAGCTCAGGCGTCACATCCGCGCCGAGATCGCCACCGTGGTGGGCGAGATCTCCCGGCTCGGACCGCCGGACCACGCCGTCGCCACCTCCAAGACCTTCAAGCAGCTCGCCCGGATGACCGGGGCCGCCCCGGCCGACGCCGGCCCGTACGCGGACCGCCGGCTCACCCGCAGCAACCTCGCCGCCTGGCTGCCCCGGCTCTCGGCGATGACCGTCGCCGAGCGCTCGCAGATCCCCGGCGTCTCCGAGGGGCGGGCCAAGCAGCTGCTGGCGGGGGCGCTGGTCGCCGACGCCGCGATGGACCTGTTCGGCCTCGACGAGCTGGACGTCTGTCCCTGGGCGCTGCGCGAGGGGATCATCCTGCGCCGCCTGGACGCCATGGACGGCTCCGCCGACCGGCGCCACCCCGTCCTCACCCCCTGACGGACGCCGTCCGGGGTGGCCCGCCACCCCGGACGGCGGGGGCGTGCGGACGTCCGGACGATCACCCACCGGCTCCCCGTTCGGGGCGCGCTCCGCTTACGCTGTCTCCCGTGGCGCAACCAGCGGGCGAGGACGGGACGCGGGAGGGCCGCGCTCCCGAGGACGGGCAGCCGCGGTCGGCCGCCCCGCGCCGCACCACCCGCCGCACCCTCGGGCCCCCGGCCGGTCCGCCCGCCGGATCCGCCGCCGCCCGGTCCGCCGGGAGGGCCCCGGAGGCGGCCCCCGGCGAAGCCCCCGGCCGGGCCGGGACGGATCCCGTCGGCTCCGCCGAGCGGGTGGGGCCCACCGGTCCCACCGGCTCCGCCGCGTCCACCCGGTCCCGCAGGCTCGGCAAGGCGGTCAAGGGCGTCAAGGCGGCCGGCGGCGCGGCCGGGAAGGCGGCCCGGAAGGCCACGGCCGGAGCCGCGCCGAAGGCGCCCGCCCCGGCCGGGACGGCCCGGGCGAGCAGGACGGCGAAGGCCACCGGGCCCGCCCGGCCGGCGAAGCGAACCGGGGCGGCCGAGCCCGCCGGGCCCACCGGCACCGATCCCGCCCCCGGCGCCCCGCGTGCCACCCGCACCGCCCGGGCGGCCGGCGCCGCCAAGGCCGCCGTCCAGTCGGTGAAGTCCGTCAAGGCCGCCCGCCAGGCCGCCGCCCGCCCTCCGCTGCTGCGCACCACCGACCGCCTGGTGCTGCCCCCGCACCCCGCGCTGCACGTCCCGGAGACCAAGGTCGCCCTCTCCACCGCCTCGGTCTATCCGGCCAACACCGCGGTCGCCTTCGAGCTGGCCGCCGGGCTCGGTTACGACGGCGTCGAGGTGATGGTCTGGAACGACCCGGTCAGCCAGGACATCGAGGCGCTGCGCCGCCTCTCCGACGCCCACGGCATGCCGATCCTCGCCGTGCACGCGCCCTGCCTGCTGATCACCCAGCGGGTCTGGACCACCGACCCCTGGACCAAGCTGGTCCGTGCCCGGGCGGCGGCCGAGAAGCTCGGCGCGCAGGCGGTCGTGGTCCACCCGCCGTTCCGCTGGCAGCGCCAGTACGCCCGGGAGTTCGTCGAGGGCATCCACCGGATGGCGGGGGAGACGGACGTCCGGTTCGCCGTCGAGAACATGTACCCGTGGCGCTACAAGGACCGCGAGATGCTCGCCTACGCGCCGGGCTGGGACGTCACCGAGGAGGAGTACCGGCACTTCACCATCGACCTGTCGCACGTCGCCACCTCGCGGGTGGACGCCTTCGAGATGGTCGACCGGATGGGGGACCGGCTCGCCCACGTCCACCTGGCCGACGGTTCGGGCTCCGGCAAGGACGAGCACCTCATCCCGGGCCGGGGCAAGCAGCCCTGCGCGGAGCTCCTCGAACACCTCGCCCGGACCGGCTTCGACGGCCACGTGGTGCTGGAGGTCAACACCCGCAGGTCCGCGTCGCCCGCCGAACGCGAGGCCGATCTGGCCGAGGCGCTCGCGTTTACACGTTTGCACCTGGCCACCCCTTCGCGCGTACCCTAGGGGTGCACGAACTGCCGTTCGCAGGGGGAGACATGGGACAGCGGAACAGGATCGGAACCAGCGCCGACTTCCGCGAGCTGGCGGAGTCCTTCGGTTCGGTGGCGGCGGAGTACGACCGGGCGAGGCCGTCGTATCCGCAGGAGCTGTTCGACGGGCTGGAGCGGTTGGCGGGCCGGTCGTTGCGGGGTGCGCGGGTGCTGGACGTGGGGGCGGGTACGGGGATCTCGACGCGGTTGCTGGCGGCCCGGGGTGCGGATGTCGTGGGGGTGGAGCCGAACGAGGGGATGGCGGCGCAGTTCCTGGCGAGCGGTCCGGGGCTGGCGCTGGTGAAGGGCAGTGGTGACGAGTTGCCGTTCCACGACCGTTCGGCGGACGTGATCACGTATGCCCAGGCCTTCCACTGGACCCGGCCCGAGCGGTCGGTCCCGGAGGCGGTCCGGGTGCTGCGGCCCGGCGGTGCCCTCGCCGCCTGGTGGAACGTGAAGGACAGCGGTGTCGCCTGGGTGCGGGCGATGGGCGAGCGGCTGGCCGCCGCGCTGCCCGAGAGCTACCACGGCTACGGCGCGGTCAACGAGATCGACTCCCACCTGGCCCCGTTCGGCCTGCGGAGCGGGCACGTCCGCCTGCACTGGGAGCGCCGGGTCGGTGTCGAGCACGTGATCACCGACCTCGTCTCGCGCTCCTACCTCGCCGCGCTCACCCCGGAGAAGCGGGAGCCGCTGCTGGCCGTCGAGCGGGAGGCCCTGCTGGCGGAGTTCCCGGACGGCTGGGTGGTCGAGCCGTACGTCCTGGACCTCACCGTCGCGATCACGCCGTCCTGAGGATCCTGTCCCGGGGGCGCCCGGCCGCATACCCTGTGCGGTGCACCGACGGCTCTGTGGAGGGGGAGTGGTGACGGATCTTCAGGAGTTCCGGAAGCTGGCGGAGTCCTTCGGTTCGGTGGCGGCGGAGTACGACCGGGCGAGGCCGTCGTATCCGCAGGAGCTGTTCGACGGGCTGGAGCGGTTGGCGGGCCGGTCGTTGCGGGGTGCGCGGGTGCTGGACGTGGGGGCGGGTACGGGGATCTCGACGCGGTTGCTGGCGGCCCGGGGTGCGGATGTCGTGGGGGTGGAGCCGAACGAGGGGATGGCGGCGCAGTTCCTGGCGAGCGGTCCGGGGCTGGCGCTGGTGAAGGGCAGTGGTGACGAGTTGCCGTTCCACGACCGTTCGGCGGACGTGATCACGTATGCCCAGGCCTTCCACTGGACCCGGCCCGAGCGGTCGGTCCCGGAGGCGGTCCGGGTGCTGCGGCCCGGCGGTGCCCTCGCCGCCTGGTGGAACGTGCTCGACGCGGACGTGCCCTGGGTGCGGGACGCCAACGCGCGCCTCTCCGTGGCGTTCCCCGAGGCGTACCGGCAGTTCGGCGAGCTCGACGCGGTGGCGGAGCAGTGGGCGCCGTACGGGCTGGAGACCGCCACCGTCGTGCTGCGCTGGGAGCGCAGGGTCACCGTCGACCACGTGATCGCCGACCTCTCCTCGCGCTCCTACGTCGCGGCCCTCGGCGCCGGCCGGCGCCGCGAGGTGCTGGAGGGCGAGCGCGAGGCGCTGCGGTCCGCGTTCCCCGACGGCCGGGTCACCGAGCCGTACCTGCTCGACCTCACGGTCGCCGTCACCCCGCACTGACCCGGGAACCCGGGGACCCGGCGCACCCCGGAGCCCCGCCCCGCCCGCCGTCCCGCCCGCTGACCGCATCGCGGACGCCGCGTCCGCCGCCCGGACGGCGGGCGTAGGCTCGACGGACACAGTGGCCCCGCACCCTCCGAACGAGCGGGGCCGCCAGCCAGCCTCCGAAGGAGTGGAGCACAGTGCCCGAGCTGAGGTCCCGTACGGTCACCCACGGTCGCAACATGGCAGGCGCCCGGGCGCTTCTCCGGGCGGCCGGCGTAGCCCGCGAGGACTTCGGCAAGCCGATCATCGCGGTCGCCAACTCCTTCACCGAGTTCGTCCCCGGCCACACCCACCTCCAGCCGGTCGGCCGGATCGTCTCCGAGGCGATCAAGCAGGCGGGCGGCATCCCCCGCGAGTTCAACACCATCGCGGTGGACGACGGCATCGCGATGGGCCACGGCGGCATGCTCTACTCGCTGCCCTCGCGCGACCTGATCGCCGACTCGGTCGAGTACATGGTCAACGCCCACTGCGCCGACGCGCTGATCTGCATCTCCAACTGCGACAAGATCACCCCCGGCATGCTGATGGCCGCGCTGCGGCTGAACATCCCGACCGTGTTCGTCTCCGGCGGCCCGATGGAGGCCGGCAAGGCCACCCTGGTCGACGGCACGGTGCGCAGGCTCGACCTGGTGGACGCGATCTCCCAGGCGGTCAACGAGAACGTCTCCGACGAGGACATCGCGATCATCGAGGAGAACGCCTGTCCGACCTGCGGCTCCTGCTCGGGCATGTTCACCGCCAACTCGATGAACTGCCTCACCGAGGCGATCGGCCTCTCGCTGCCCGGCAACGGCTCGGTCCTCGCCACCCACACCGCCCGCCGCGCCCTCTACGAGAACGCCGGGCGCACGGTCGTCGAGATCACGAACCGCCACTACGGCCGGGACGACCACTCCGTCCTGCCCCGCTCGATCGCCACCCGCGCCGCCTTCGAGAACGCCATGGCCCTGGACATCGCCATGGGCGGCTCGACCAACACCATCCTCCACCTGCTCGCCGCCGCCCAGGAGGGCGAGGTGGACTTCGACCAGCGGGCCATCGACGCGATCTCCCGCAAGGTGCCCTGCCTCTCGAAGGTCGCGCCCAACGGCTCGTACTACATGGAGGACGTGCACCGGGCCGGCGGCATCCCGGCCATCCTCGGCGAGCTGTACCGGGCCGGGCTGCTCAACGAGGACGTGCACACCGTCCACTCCGACTCGCTCGCCGAGTGGCTGAAGACCTGGGACGTCCGCGGCGGCTCCCCGTCCGCCGAGGCCGTCGAGCTGTGGCACGCGGCCCCCGGCTGCGTCCGCTCCGCCGAGGCCTTCTCGCAGTCCGAGCGCTGGGAGTCGCTGGACACCGACGCCGCCGGGGGCTGCATCCGCAGCGCCGAGCACGCCTACTCCGTCGAGGGCGGCCTCGCCGTGCTGTACGGCAACCTCGCCGAGGACGGCTGCATCGTCAAGACCGCCGGTGTCGACGAGTCGATCTGGACGTTCAGCGGCCCGGCCGTCGTCGTCGAGTCCCAGGAGGACGCGGTCGAGGCGATCCTCGCCAAGCGGGTCAAGGAGGGCGATGTCGTCGTCATCCGCTACGAGGGCCCCAAGGGCGGCCCCGGCATGCAGGAGATGCTCTACCCGACCTCGTTCCTGAAGGGCCGCGGCCTCGGCAAGGCCTGCGCGCTGGTCACCGACGGCCGCTTCTCCGGCGGCACCTCGGGCCTGTCCATCGGCCACGCCTCCCCGGAGGCCGCGTCCGGCGGCACGATCGCCCTGGTCGAGGACGGCGACACGATCGCCATCGACATCCCGGGCCGCACCATCTCCCTGGAGGTGCCCGCCGAGGTCCTGGACGAGCGCCGCCGGGCGCTGGAGGCGGCCGGCGGCTACCGGCCGAAGAACCGGGAGCGCCAGGTCAGCCAGGCCCTGCGGGCCTACGCCGCGATGGCCACCTCGGCCGACCGGGGCGCCGTCCGGGACGTCAGCAAGCTCGGCTGACCCCGGCCCGGGCCGCACCGGAACCGGCCCCGCTCCACGAGGAGCCGTCCCGGCCACCGGGACGGCTCCTCCGCCGTTCGCGCCGGCCGGGGATAATCGGATCCGTGACCGAGGAAACCCCCACCCCCCAGCCCGCCACCGCCGGCGACCGCACGCCGCCCGCCGGCGCCCCCCGGCCGGAGCCGATCCGCTGGTTCGGCACCAGTTGGGTCGACCGCGGCGGCGACTACCGCCTGCGCCGCGTCCTCGTCCCCGTCGGAGCCCTGCTCGCCGCCGCGGCCGCCGCCTTCCTGCTGCGGCTCGCCGTCGACGGCATCCGGGTGGCCGACAACGGCGGCTTCCTCAACGGCCTGCTGCTGGCGGCCGTGGCGATCTGCTCGCTGCTGGCCGCGCTGCGTACCTGGAAGGTCCTCACCGAGGGCAAGGAGAGCCTGACCGGCTGGATGGCCGAGGACAAGTCGCTCGGCGTGGCCTGGGTGATCGGCGGGGTGGGCGCGCTGCTCGCCTACTTCGTCCGCAGCCTGCGCGAGGCCCCGGGCGAGGCCGTCCGGCGCGCCCGCTACGAGAAGGAGCTCGCGCAGTACGAGCGCCGGCAGGCGGGCCGCAGCGGGCGGCCCGGGGCCAGGACGCCGGGGCGCGCCGGGCGCAAGCGCTGAGCCGGCGGCCCGGTCCGCGGGGCCGGGCCGCCGGGGACGCTCAGCTGCGGCTGGCCGTCCCACAGGCGTCGTCCTGCGTGAGCTCCTTCGTGAGGTCGTACGGGTCCGAGGTCGGACCGGACCGGTTCGGGTCCGGGGCCGTGACGGCCGCGAA
Source organism: Kitasatospora sp. NPDC056327 (assembly GCF_042261735.1). Lineage (NCBI taxonomy): Bacteria > Bacillati > Actinomycetota > Actinomycetes > Kitasatosporales > Streptomycetaceae > Kitasatospora > Kitasatospora sp. NPDC056327. The sequence goes on from NZ_JBHJRC010000019.1 coordinate 51,384, forward strand.
CTGGTTGAACTGCGGGTGGAAGTAGCCGTCGTACGTCGCGCACTCGCTGTTGCCGAACTCGGACCGGCTCGTCTCGATGAAGATCCGGCCCGGCTCGACCTCGAACTTCGCCGGGTCGTGGAAGCGGAAGGTGGCCGCCCGGCGCACGACGGTCCGCGCCGTCCAGGTGTCCCCGGCCTCGTCGGCCGCCGGGTCGAGCAGGCCGACCGGCTTCACCACGCCGTCGCCGCCCCCGGGCCGGGAGGGCGAGGGGCCGCCCGTGGGCCGCGGCGACTGCGAGGGCTTCGCCGCCATGGCGCGCCTGGCCGCGTCCGGCCCGGGCCGCAGCGGGTACACGTAGGTGAAGTCGGTGTGCACCAGCACGCCCCGCTCGCCGTCGCCCTCCACGCTGATCCACCCCTGGAGCCGGTAGGTGTCGCCGACCGGGACGGCGTCACGGGCGTCGAAGCGGCTGAACCAGTTGGTGGGGTCGTCCTCGGCGGAGGGCCGGGCGAGCGCCTTCTCGGCCGCCTGCCGGGTCTCGGAGTCGAGCAGGGCCAGCGCCGCCTCCGGGCGGGCACCGGCCACCGCCTTCGGGTCGAGGTTGGCCGCGGCCAGGTACTCCTTGACCAGCTTGACCTGGTCGGCCACCTGCCGGGCGGTGTACGCCCCGGTGGCCGCCGGCGGCTCCTTGGGCTCGAACACCGTGATGCCGGTGGGCCACCCCTCGGCGGGCGAGCCGGCCCACGGGCGGTCGACGGTCGGCTGCCGGGGGTCGACCGGCGGCGGTGGGGCGGTCGGCCGTTCCGTCGCCGGTGCGACCGACGGGACGGGTGCCGTGCCCGCCGTGTCACCGCCGCGCCCCTCGTACCAGGACCGCAGTCCGTCGATGTTCAGGGCGGCGAGCACCAGGGCGATCGCCAGCACCACGAACAACGGCGTGCGCCACTCCGGGGCACGGCGCGGCCGGGCGTTCCCCCACGGGTCGGCCGGCCGGGACGTGCGGCCGAACCGCTTCCTCGGCGCCGGTCCGTCGTTCACCGAGCGGCGGCCGCCGGGGTCGACGGGCGGGGTGTGCTTCCACTGGGCGGCGAGCATCCGGGTGCGGCCCGTCTGCTCCTTGAGGGTGGCACCCCTGACGAACTCCTCGTCGAGCACGAGGTCGGTGAACGGGTCCTTCCCGTCCGGTCCGGACGGGGCGGTCCCGTCCGGTTCCCGGCCCTCGGACGGGCGCGGTTCTGGGTCTTCGGCGATCGGCATCGCGCCAGTATGCCGACGGGGTGTGACGGATGTTCGATCGGGGGCACACCGTCCGGTGAACACCCCGGCGCTGTGCGGCGATCGGCCCGCATTTGTCCCCGCGGGACCTCTCCTGGCGGGCCGTCAGCCCTTCTCGCGCGCCCGCTTCACCGAACCGACCACGCCCGCGACGGTCACCACCAGGGCGGCCGGGAACAGCGAGAGGAAGAACGCCTCGAACAGGCCCGCGTCGCCGAGGACCAGCTGGGCCAGCATGTTCAGCACCAGCAGCCCGCCGCCCGCCGGGGCGGCCGCCTGCCACGGGTGTTCGTTCGCCCACTTCTGCAGCCGCCGGTCGGCGCCGTCCCGGCGGAGCCGGCCGCCGACGGTGCCGACCAGGAAGAAGAACAGGGCGACGCCGGCCGGTCCGGCCAGCATGCTCGGCGACCAGTCCCCGTCGACCAGGTCGACCACCAGGTCCGTCACCCCCACCACCGCGCCGACCCCCGCGGCGGTCCGCCACGGTCCCAGGGTCGCCGCGGCGACGGCGACCTGCCGGTTCTCACGTCGGGACATCTCTCCGTGTGCCATGACTCCACGGTGCGCCCGCGGACACCCCCGGGCCATAGGGGAGAACCCCGACTTTCGCCCTAGGGGCCGGGCCCCACGGTCCGTCACGGCTGCCCGCGGAGTGGACGTCGCCGCCGGTGACGGGGTGTGCGGTGCGAGGATGGCGGCGGCACCGGAGCACGGTACCGAACACGGCACCGGAGGTAGGGAGCGGCCATGACCAGCAGCGCGGCGCACGGACAGAGGATCGCCTTCCTCGGCACGGGCAAGATCGGGGAGGCCCTGCTCTCCGGCCTGCTGAGGGCGGGCAAGGACCCGGCGGACGTCCTGGTCACCGCCCGCCGTCCCGAGCGGGCCGCCGAGCTGGCCGCCCGGTACGGGGTCGGCGTGGCCGGCAACACCGAGGCGGCCGGGCTCGCCGACACCCTGATCCTCGCGGTGAAGCCGCAGGACATGGGCACCCTGCTGGACGAGCTGGCGCCGCACGTGGACCCGGACCGGCTGGTGATCTCGGCGGCGGCGGGCATCCCCACCGCCTGGTTCGAGGCCCGGCTGGCGGCCGGCACCCCGGTGGTCCGGGTGATGCCGAACACCCCGGTCCTGGTGGACGAGGGCATGAGCGTCATCTCCGGCGGCTCGCACGCCACCGAGGCGCACCTGGAGCGGGCGGAGGAGATCTTCCGCTCGGTCGGCAAGGCGCTGCGGCTGCCCGAGTCCCAGCAGGACGCGGCGACCGCGCTCTCCGGCTCCGGTCCCGCGTACTTCTACTTCCTGGTCGAGGCGATGACCGACGCGGGCATCCTGCTCGGCCTGCCCCGGCAGGTGGCGCACGACCTCATCGTGCAGTCGGCGATCGGTGCCTCGGTCATGCTGCGGGACTCCGGCGAGCACCCGGTGAAGCTGCGCGAGGCGGTCACCTCTCCGGCCGGCACCACCATCTCGGCCATCCGCGAGCTGGAGAACCACGGCGTGCGGGCGGCCCTGCTGAGTGCCCTGGAGGCGGCCCGGGACCGCTCCCGGGAGCTGGCCTCCGGGGGCAGGTGACCGCCGGTACGGGGCCGGTAGGGTCGCACGCATGGCCTATGAACTGGTGATCTTCGACAACGACGGCGTCCTGGTGGACAGCGAACCGCTCTCCAACCGGGTGCTCGCCGGGTACCTGACCGAACTGGGCTACCCGACCACGATCGAGGACTCCTACCGGGACTTCATGGGCACCGCCGCCCACCGGGTGCACGACGTGATCGCCGAGCGCCACGACGGCGCGCTGCTCCCGGAGGGGTTCGACGACGCGTTCCACGGCCGGGTCTTCGACGCCTTCACCGCCGAGCTGGCCCCGGTCCGGGGCGCGGGGACGCTGCTGGCGGAGCTGCGGCGGCGGTCCGTGCCGTACTGCCTGGCCTCCTCCGCGCACCACAGCTGGATCCGGGCCGCGCTGGACGTCACCGGCCTGCGCGGCGACTTCCCGGAGGAGCGGATCTTCAGCGCCCAGGACGTCGGGGTGGGCAAGCCCGCGCCGGACCTGTTCCTGCACGCCGCGGCCGTCCTCGGGGTCGACCCGGCGGACTGCCTGGTGGTGGAGGACAGCCCCAACGGCGTGCTGGCCGCCCGCGCGGCCGGCATGGACGTGTACGGCTACACCGCGCTGACCGATCCGGCGAAGCTGACCGCGGCCGGCGCCACCGGCCTGATCGCGGGCCTGGACGAGGTCCCCGCCCTGCTCGGCTGAGCCCGCGGACATCCCGGGGGGCGGGGCACCGGCCGGGGGCCCCCCCCCCCGGTCCGCCCGGGGGGTCAGGAGGCGTTGTTGGGCGGCACGGTCCAGTAGTACAGCGTCGACCACGT
>NZ_JBHJRC010000020.1:0-54441 GCF_042261735.1 Kitasatospora sp. NPDC056327
CACCCCGCAAACCGCTATCGTTACTTGTCTCGTGGGCTGGGATTTGTTTATAAGAGACAGCTCTACGGGCCTTCGGCCCTCCGTTCGCGCCTGACCTTCGGTCAGGCGGCGGACCCGCTCCGCGTGTCCCCACCCGGGCTTCGCCCGGGTGGGCCCGGCGCTTCGCGCCTTGGCCGGCCTCACTCCGCTTCGCTCCATGAGGCCCGTGGGCTGAGGCCTGATCATATCGTTGAGCTGGAATTTTGGCTGACCTCATGACAGGCTGACTGGGAGGAGGGTGGCGCGCCAGGGGTGCGTGCGGGTCGGCTTCACTCCCGCCGGATTGGTCTAGTCCACGGCCTAGACCACTGTTTCGGCCTCACGACGGGTCGGGGTGCGCTACCCTCGGAGGGTGAGCAACGGTCTCCAGTGTATCAGTCTTGGAACGTCAGGTGATCCCGCCGTGAGCAGGGTCCGGCCCCCTGCTTTTCGGGCGTTCGCGGGAATTCGTGACCGGGGACTGATATCCTGCCGGATAGTCGCTTCTGTCGCGCGCTTTTCCGGTTACCCCGATTTCCTGGGCGACCGTCGAATGTATCAGTAGGGCACTGTCAGCATTTCCCGCGTGATCCCTGCTGTGGGTCCGGGAATGGGTGAGGGGAGACACGTCTTCGTGAACGTCGTAAAGCCTGGTCTGAAGGCCGCTCAGTTGGCCGCCGGCATCTCGCTGCGGGGGCACCAGGAGGAGGCGCTGGAGGCCATCGTGCGGGGCCTGACGCCCCGTCCGGGGCACCTGTCGCCGAACGGGCTGCGGGTGACGGTGCAGATGGCCACCGGCTCCGGGAAGTCGTACGTCGGTGCTGCGGCCGGCCAGAAGCTGGTGCCCCGCGGCGTGGTCCTGGTGGTCGTGCCGACGCTGGACCTGCTGGTGCAGATGGTCGGCGCCTGGCGGGCGGCCGGCCGGTCCGGGGACATGCACGCCATCTGTTCCCTGGTCGACCGTGAGCTGCCGTTCGGGGTGATGGCGAGCACCAGCCCGCGGATGATCGGCAGGTGGCTGGAGCACGCCGCGAGGAACCGCCGGCCGACAACTCTGTTCGCCACCTACACCTCGGTCGGGGCCGTCGCGGACGCCTACGAGTACTGGGCGGAACGCCAGGGCGAGGTGCTGCCCCCGCTGGGCCTGATGGTCTGCGACGAGGCGCACCGCTCCTCGGGCAGTGTCGAGAAGACCTGGACCGTGGTGCACGACCAGGCCGCCATCCCGGCGGAACGCCGGCTCTACATGACGGCGACGCCGCGGATCTGGGCGCCGCCCAGGCGCCCGGTGAAGGGCCGTGAGGCGGCTCACCAGCCGCTGCCGGAGGAGCTGGCGGTGTCGATGGACGACCAGCGGATCTACGGGCCGCACGTGTACTCCCTGGGTCTGGCGGAGGCGATCGACAGGAAGTTGTTGGCCCCGTTCGAGATCGTGGTCCTGGAACTGCGGGACCCGCTCGGCGACCGGGCCGCGGCCCAGGCGCAGGGCGTGCCGTGGGGTCCGGGGGTCGGTGAGGCGGAGGACGGGAGCGAGGACGAGGTGCCGGCCACGCGGATCGCGGCGATCCAGGCCGGGCTGGTCAAGACCGTGGTCGAGCGGGGGCTGGAGCGGTGCATCACGTTCCACAGCCGCACGATCGAGGCCCGCTACTTCTCGGAGACGCTGAACCAGACGGTCGAGAAGCTGCACTTCGAGAACCCGCAGAAATACCCGCCGGAGTTCTGGGCTCAGTGGCTCTCCGGCGAGCACGAGATCGATTACCGCAAGGAGCTGATCGGGGACTTCGGGAAGGGCGAAGAGGACGACGGGCTGAAGCACCGTATTTTCAGTAACTGCAAAGTCCTGGGCGAAGGCGTCGACATGCCGAACGCTGATTCTGTTCTTCTGCAGGGCCGGGGCAGCATAGTGGATATCGTCCAGGCCATCGGCCGGGCCCTGCGCATGCAGCCCGGAGAGGGAAAGACCGCCAGCCTGATCGTGCCGGTCTTCCTCAAGCCCGGAGAGGAACCCGGAGACATTCTGGAGTCCGACTCCTACGGCCCGCTGGTCAAGATCCTGACCGCGCTGCGCAGCCACGACGCCAAGGTGGTCGAGGCCCTCGCTGTGCCGCAGAAGTCCGGCAAGCGGACCAAGGGGCGCAGCGCTGAGGAGGCTGTTGGGCCTGGTGAGAGCATGGTTGGTGGGGGTGGCGGGTCGGGGGCGTTCACGCTGCCGGTTCGGTTCCAGGCTCCGGTGGACGAGAACGTGCTCGCGCTGTTCATCGCCTCGCGGGTGCTGGTCGGTGAGACGCAGTTGTGGCGTGAGGGGATCGGTCACGCGCGGCGGTGGTTCGAGGAGACCGGCGGGCTTGACGTGCCTTATTCGGCGCTGGTCGGGGAGAACGGGAATTACCCGCTGGGAAAGTGGCTGTCGGACCGGCGTGGGGAGAATGCGAATGGTGAGCTGGCGTCGTACCGGGTGGAGATGCTGGACGCGCTCGGCATGATCTGGTCCGTGAGCGATGCTCGGTTCGAGGCCGGGTTGGACTGGGCGCGGGTCTGGGCGAAGGGCCACGGTGGGAGCCTGGCGGCGCCGGCGCGGGCGTCGGTCGGCGGGTATGCGATCGGCACCTGGTTGTCGGAGCTGCGGGCCGCGGCCCAGGTGCCGGCCGGGGAGCAGGGGGCGCTGTGGCCGGAGCGGCGGCGGGCGCTGGAGGAGATCGACCCGTGGTGGTGCCCGGTGTGGCCGATCACCTGGCAGCGCGCCTACGCCACCGCCCGGCTGTGGTGGCTGGACACCGACGGCCAAGCCGACTGGACCACCCTGCCCCTGGACACGGTGTTCGAAGGCGAGCAGCTCGGCCGCTGGGTGCAAGCGCAGCGCAGCGGCTGGCCCGGCCTGGAGGCCGACCAGCAGGACCTGCTGACGGCGATCGGCATCGAGGCCGACCCCGAGCTGGTAGCCGCGAAGGCCGCCGCCCAGGCGAAGCCGACCGTGTCCCGCACCGACCGCTTCCAGCAGGGCCTGGCCGCGCTCGCCCAGTTCGTCGAGCGCGAGCGGCACCCCCGGGTACCCCGCCCGCACAAGGAGCCGCTGGAGACCGTGGAGGCCGGCCCCGGCGGCGAGGAGCAGGTGGTGGTGTCGCACTTCGCGCTGGGCACCTGGCTCAACAACCAGAAGGCACGCCGGGCGAAGCTGACCGCGGGCCAGCTCGCGCAGCTCGCCGAGCACGGGGTGGAGTGGGCGTAAGACGCTCGGGTTCCTGGTGCTGTGCCGATGCTTATGTGCGGTACCAGGAGCGCTGGCCGTAATACCCGTAGCTCAGGGTCAGCTGTTCAGGTTTTCGCTGCGAATCATGCGGCGATGGCCAGGGTCTGGGCGAGGGCGCCTTTGGCTGCGGGAGAGTTGAGGAGGTCCAGGATCGTGTTGTCACAGCCAGAGCCAGGGGACCGCCTCAGCGGGTACCAGCATCGAGCTCACGGCTCCGCAGGAAGCGCTTCTCCTTGTGTTTGCGCAGCAGCTGCCACCACCGGGCCTCGTATCCAAGGTCTTCTCGCGCGGTGGCGACGAAGGCGTCCGTTGTGGCGAAGAGTTGCATCTGCATCGCCAAACCCCAGCCCACAGAAGCCATCACAACCCAACGACACCCCCACGATCCTCGCCTGCCACGATGGCGCTCCTCCTCAGTATGCAACGGTTGGCCCCAGCGAAATAAATTCGATGGAGCCAACCGCCATCCACTCAATTCCTATTGACCATCATTTATCAGTCCGCACAGATTTCCGTAAGCGATATACATTAGAGCAATACCTTCCCCACTCTCCCGAATTTTCAAAAATTCGAGGAGCAACGAGAAAAGGAGATCGTTTGCATGAGCATCCTGCCCTTCCCCCAGACTGGCAGCCGCCCTGATCCCAGAACCCGGGAATGCCTCCTCAAGAACGAGCCCAGTCCATCGCAAACTAGTCTCTCGACCGCGGCGGACGATAAGCCATTCATCAAATCCTCGGAGCAGTCCCCCAGCACAGCCCAAGTCCAATCCGAGAAGGAACGCTACACTCTGACCATAAGATCCGTTCAATCCGAATAGTGCAGGCCGAAGATGAATCTGCTGGATCATTTCCCTGTCATGCATGCCGATCAGAATCCAAAGTTGATGACGTCGCCATAGTCCCACTGTGCCTTGTACTCAGCAATTGTCTCCCCTCCTCTAGGAGTGAAGGCGTCATATACTCTGCCATCTCTCACCACAACCCAGTGATGAGTCCAGTTCATCGTATCTTGCTTTCGATAGGGACCAAAAAACCTAGGCGGGTCAAATCTGACGAGATCACCTCCACCAAGACTGTCCCGAATCTTTTCTGCACAGATCTTGCAGTCGCCTGGACCCGATGTGATCTCCTTGGCAGCCCTTGGGAGACCTGGGACATTGTGCTCACAGAAGCTAGAGTTGTGAGCCAGGAGCGACGTAGCACCTGCCAACACATAGTATGTGTGGACTTCGTTGATCGTGAGGTCATAGGCAGGACGGACAGTCGCCCTACTATTAGTCACGGTTATCTTTGCGGCTTGGCCGTCGGCGGTACGCAAGGTGTCGGCGGTTGTGAGGTCGGCCGCGTTCCGCCAGGCGTGCTGGTTCTCCGCCCAGAACGGGTGTGTGGCCGTCGAGGTGAGCGTTCCGGTGGGGTTGCCCGGTGTCTGGACGGTGAGGTCGACGAAGTCGCGGTCGTCCGGTGTGTAGATGGTGGCGTCGACGCGACGGGGTCCGGTGCTGCCGGATGCCGGGTCGGTGGCAAGTACGTAGTCGCCGGTGCGGACCCGCTCGATGGGGACGGTGGAGCCGTCGGCCATGAGAACGGGGGTGCCGGCCGGGAAGCTGTGCGGTGGCCGCAGGCATTGCGCGGCCATCCGGCCGACGCGGGACTTCTCCGCTGCTTCCTCGACAGTCTTGACCCTCTTGGCGAGCTGCTTGAGCTTCAGAATCTTTCCGGCGGGCAGAAGACCTGCGGCGCCTTCCGCGCAGACGACAACGTTCTTCTTCTCAATGCACTCCTCGACGCTGTCCGCACCGAGAAGTGTCTTGATGACCTCCTTGACGAGCGCGGCTTCGTCGCTGATGTCCTTGAAGTAGGATCCCCATTCGCTGACGAGCCCCGGGACTCCGCCGAGCATGGGGGCCTTGTTCGACTGGGGCAGCGAGCATTTCCAGATCTCCGCAAGGGTGGCAGCGCTGCAGGTCGTCGGGTAGAGGTAGCGCCAGTATTCGGCCAGGGCCTGGTCTGTTGCCGCCTGGATCTGTGTGTCCAGCTCCTTCTTCAGTTCTTCGGCGAGCTGCTTGCCTTCCGCCTGGAGTTGCTCCTCCATCTTCGCGAGTTCGGCCTGGCGTTCCTGGCTCTGCTTCTCGGCGGTGATGGCCCAGGCCTGGTCGGCGGCCTGCTGGGCCTGGGTGGCGTCCTTGCCCGCCGCGCGCGCGGAGGCGTAGGCGGTGTTGGCGGCGCTGCGGGCAGTGCTGGCGGACCAGCGGGCCTGGGCGGCGGAGGTGCGGGCGCGGACTGCGGAGACGGTGGCCTTGCCTGCGTCGCCTGCTGCGGTCTGGGCCGCGGTGCGGGCGGTGATGGCGGACTGGCCAGCGCGGGTGGCGGCGGCTTCGGCGTCCTGGGCGGAGGCCTTGGCGTCGGCGGCGTGCTTTCCGGCCTGGTCGGCGTAGGTGCGGGCCTGGCCGCTGGCGGCCGCGGCCTCGGTCGCGGCGTTGTTGGCGGTGGCCGCTGCGGCGGTGGCCTCCCAGGCGTCCTGCTGGGCCCTGGCCGCGGTCTGGGACGCCTCGGCAATGAGGCGGCGCATCTGGGCGGCGTGGGTGGCGGCGAGCTGGTCCTTGCGGTCAGCCATGTACCGGCCGGTCTGCAGGAAGGAGGTGACGAGGTCGGGAGGGCCGGAGAGGGCGAGTTTGGCTGCGGCCTGGGCCTCGGGGCCGCCGGTGGTGAGCGTCTGCGCGGCCTCGACGCGTTCGTCGATTCGGCGGGCCATGTACTGGCCTGTCATCAGGAACGCGGTGACGGCCTTGGGTGAGGCGGCCCGCAGGGCCTTCTCGGCGGCTTCCCTGACGCTGGGTCCGCCGGTGGTGAGCATCTGGGCCGCGCGGATGCGGTTGTCGGTGACCGCGGCTTCGTGCCGGCCGGTGGTGTAGAAGGCCTCGATCTGCTGGGCAGTGCCCTTGAGCGCGGTGGCGGCGGCGGTGCGTACGGGCTCGTCGGGGCTGTCCTGGGCGAGTTCGACCACACTCTGGCGCATGTCGTCGAGCTCGGCCTTGTGCCGTCCGGTGCGTACCCAGTCCACGATGGTCTCGTCGGTGCCGGACAGGGCCGTCTTCGCGGCTTCCTGGCTCCAGGGGCCGCCGCTGCGCATGGTCTGGATCGCGACCTTGCGGCCCTTGGCCGCCACGGTCTTGGGGTCGGCGCCGGGGCGGGCGGCCTCGGCGGCCAGGTCGGCAGCCTCCTGGTCCTGGGCCCTCCAGTCGGCGAGGAAAGTGCCGATGCCGGCGGTGGCCTCGTCCTCGGCGCTCCTCATCGCGTAAGCGCCCTCAAGGGCGGCGGCGGTGCGGGCGGTAAGGTCTTCGGCCTCGGCTTTGCGGGCGAGGTCGTAGACGCTGCCTGCGGTGGTCACCGCCGCGCTCGCCGCGGCGGCCGCGGTCCGGGCGGCTTCGGCCTGGCGGGTGGCCTCGGCTGCGGAGGTGGCGGACTCGCCGGCATGTTCGGCCGCCTGGTCGGCCGCGGCGGCCGCGTTCTGGGCATGGGTGGCGGCGGAACGGGCGGCGTCACGGGCCTGGAAGGCGGCCTGCGCGGACTGGTCGGCCAGTGCCGCGGACGCGGTCGCCGCGCGGTCGGCCTCCTTGGCCTGGCGGCGGGCCTGGTCGGCGGCAGCCTGGGCACGCTTGTCGTTCACGCCCGCGGCGTTCGCCAGCCGGCCCGCCTTCTCCGCGGAGCCGGCGGCCGCGTTCGCGTCCGCGCCGGCGCTCTTGGCCGCGTTCGACGCATCACGGGCGGCCTGGGAAGCGGCCCCGGCGCTGTCCGCGGCGTCTGCGGCCCGCTGGGCGTCACCGGCGGCATTGCGCGCCTCTTCCGCCCGCTGACGCGCTTCGGCCGCCTTGTTCCGGTCGGAGGCCGCGGCATTCGCGGCCTTGCGGGCGTTGGCCGCCGCCAGGGCTGCTCCGCCTGCGGCGCTCGCGGCGGCGCTCGCAGCACTCGCGGCGGTGCGCGAGGCCTGGTTCGCGGCGGCCGCAGCAGCGACGGACTGGCCCGCGGCGGAAGCCGCGGCCTCCGCCGCGTCGGCCGCCCGCGCGGTAGCCTCCTTCACACGGGCCAGGTCCTGCCCGGCAGCCTCGGTCTCCCGAGCCGCGGTCTCGGCGGCCTCCTTCGCCAGCCGTGAGGTGTCGACCGCGCGCGCGGAGGCCGCCTTCGCGGCGTCCTTGGCCGCCTGCGCCTGCCGGCCGGCTTCCTGGGCCTGCTCGGCCAGCTGCCAGATCGTCGACCGTTCCTGGTCACGGGCCAGGGACACAAACTGCCCGACCGCCAGAAACTCGACGACATCCGCGGGCGTGCCCTGGAGCGCGAGCTTGGCCGCCTCCTTCGTCGCCGGGCCGCCGACGTACATGATCTGTGCCGTCCGGACCCGGTTGTCAATCAGCTGGCCGTCGAACTGGCCCTTCTCGAGAAACGCCCTGACATCGGCGGGTGTGCCCTTGAGGGCCTCAACGGCCCGCTCGCGCACCGTCATGCCGCCGGTGGTCAGGAACTGCGCAGCCTGTATGCGGCGGTCCTGGTCCAAAGGGGCCCGCCAACCGTCGTTGAGGAACGCCCGCAGCTCCTCTCTGGTGCCCTTCAACGCCTTGGTGGCGGCCTCGCGTACCCCGTCCCCGGCGAGGCCGAGCATCTGCGCTGCGGCGATGCGCTCGTCGTGGTACTCCTCGAAGTCCAGCCCAGAGTCGAGGAACCGCTTGATGTCCTCGTCCGAACCGGTCAGAGCGGCTTCCGCCGCCGCACTCACACCGGGACTGCCGTTCAGCCACAGCCCGACAACACGGCCACGGTCCGTCAGCGATCCCGGCCCGGGCACGGTGTCCTGCGCGAAGACCGGGGCCGCACCGAGCAGACCGGCCGTCAGCGCCACGGGCAGCAGGCCGGCGAAGGCACGACTCAGCGCGGCTGTCCGCCCACGGCGGCGAGGCTTCCTCCCGACAGCGCCCGGCGCTCCCGAAGAACGTGATGGGTGATTCAAAATCAATTCCTTCCAAAAGGGACAAATATGAACATGCAAACGAACTCTGAAGTTCCCACAGCAGGCATGGGTGGCAAGCAAGGGCCCAATCTCCCATTCCGGGCGCTGACGAACAGATGTCATCCGTCTGGTTGTCACTTCTGGGCAGTGCGGGAGACATCCCTGCTGGTGGGCGCTGGTATCTTACGCATGCTTTACTCGCATCGAACAAGCGCGCCAGCGCCAGAACATTGATCTGACGCTGCATTAGATATCGAGGAGTTGCCGTGTTCAAAACCCGTTCTCCGAAAGCCCTCCTGGCCGGCGCCTTCGGTGCCCTTGTGGCCTGTATCGGATTCGCCTCCCTGCCAGCCGCGCAGGCCTCCACCGGCACGGCACCGACACAGGCCCCCACCGGTTCGACCACAGAGCCTGCATTCCCCGTGGCCGTGGAGGACTTCCAGCATCCCGGCGCCGAAAGACTTCTGACGGAGCGTCGGATCACTCTCAAGCAGGGGGACGGACACATCAGGCTCAAGGAAGGAGCCGAGAACAACACGCAGACCGCCTGCCGGGGGGCGAACGACATCTTCGTCGAGTCCCGCCTCGACACGAACGGATACTGCTTCACCGTCTCCGGCACGACCGGCTACCTCGCGATGGAACTCCCGAGCGTCTATATGCTCTGGACCCAGGACCGCAGCATCAGCGCCAGGGTCGTCGTCGCCGGCCAGGAGAAGCGGGTCAATGCCAGTCCCAACCAGGTCGTGAACGTCGGCGTCTCGATACCCGGCGAACCACAGGCTGCCCTCGTCGAACTGCGCGTCACCGGCTGATCACCGGCCGCCGCCCGACGCAGCCGGGCGCCAGCGGCCCTCGCCCCTGCCATCCGGAGCCGGCCCCGGTGCTCTTCCTTCGCCACCCGCCGGCCGAACGCGGTCCACCCCACCGCCTCCGGCCGGCATCACCAGCTATCCATCCCGTTCACGTTTGGACATCACAACCCGTGCTCCACACACCCCTGCCACACCTGCGGAAGGCCCGCGCGGCAGCCGCCGTCCTGGCCGCCAGTGCACTGTTCGCCCTCGCGCACGCACCCGCCGGCGCCGTCTCCGGCACCCCGGCCGCCAGCGGCGCCTACACCTTCACCGCGCGCATCGCGGTCGGCGACAACGTCCGCGCCTGCACCGGCGCCCTCGTCGACCGCAACTGGGTCATGACCGCGGCGTCCTGCTTCGCCGACGACCCGGCCCAGCCCCAGACCCTGCAGGCCGGCGCGCCGAAGTGGCGCAGCACCGCCACCGTCGGCCGCACCGACCTGACCACCAGCACCGGGCGGACCGTGGAAATCGTGTCCCTGGTGCCCCGCCAGGACCGAGACCTGGTGATGGCCAGGCTCGGCTCCCCCGTGGACGGCATCGTCCCGCTCGCGCTCGCCACCGCCGCTCCGGCCGCGGGAGAGAGCGTGCGCGTGCCCGCCTACGGCCGCACCAAAGCCGAGTGGGTTCCCAACAAGCTGCACACCGGTGTCTTCACCCTCGACGCCGTCAGCGCGAACGCGGTCGCCACCACCGGCACGAACGGCGCGGCGATCTGCAAGGGCGACACCGGCGCGCCGGTCCTGCGTGAGACGAACGGCCGGACCGAGCTAGTCGCCGTGGCCTCGCGGTCCCTGCTCGGCGGGTGCCTCGGCGAGACCGAGACCCGCACCGGCGCCTCGAACTCACGTGTCGACGATGTCGTCGACTGGATGAACAGGACCCGCCGCACGACCCCGTCCGGGTCGGTCCTCGCCGGATCGCCCTTCACCGTCGTCGACCCCGCCGACAACCACCTGGTCACCTTCACCCAGGACAGCAACAGCCACCTGTGGTCCGTCGACCCCCGGGGCGAGCGGTGGAAGGACCTCGGCGCCTACGCCGCCACCTCCCCCACCGCCGTGGTCAACCCGGCCAACCAGCACATCGTCGTCTACGTCAACGGCCCCAACAACCGGCTCTGGTCCTACGACCAGCAGGCCGCCGTGTGGACCCCCTTCCCCCTCACCCCCTCCGGCACCGCGCTCGCGCCGACCGCCGTCCCGCGGACGATCGTCGACCCCCTCAACAACCACCTCGTCACCTACATCCGCGACACCAGCAGCCACCTGTGGTCCGTCGACCCCCAGGGCGAGGGCTGGCACGACCTCGGCCCGATCGCCGCGGCCGACCCCGCCCCCGTGATCAACCCCAACGACAAGCACATCGTCGTCTACGTCAACGGCCCCGACAACCGGCTGAACTCCATCGACGAACGCGGCGCCGGCCGCATCGAGTTCACCGCCATCCCCTCCGGCACCGTCATGGCCCCCGACGCCGTCCCCAGCACCGTCGTCAACCCCGTCAACGGCCACTTCGTCACCTACATCCGCGACACCCAGAACCACCTGTGGTCCGTCGACCCCCTCGGCCCGGGCTGGCAGGACCACCAGGCCATGGCCGCCACCGACCCCGTCGCCAGCATCAACCCCGCCACCAACCACATCGTCGTCGTCGTCCACGTCAACGGCCCCAACAACGTCCTTCACTCCTTCGAACCCGACGGTGCGGGCTGGACTCCGTTCATAAGCACCCCCGACAACACCGTCATGGCCCCCGACACCAAGCCCCACACCGTTGTCGACCCCGCCGACAACCACCTCGTCACCTACATCCGCGACACCCAGAACACCCTCTGGTCCGTCGACCCCGCCGGCGAAGGCTGGACCCTCCTCTAGAACACGGCCGGCCGCGCCCCCGGGACACACCCGCCCGGGGACGCGGCCCCACCACCAACACCCCACCGATCACAGCCGACCCGGCCACGGCATGCGCACAGCCGCGGCCCTGCCACGGTCGGTCCGGTGCCCTGCCCGGTCCGCCCCGAACCCCGCCTCACCCATCGAAGACCGAACCCTTGTCCCGCAAGCCCATACGCCCCGTCCTCAGGGCCGGCGCCCTCGCAGTGGCCCTCGCCGGCGCCCTCACCACGTTCACGGGGCGGACGGCGCAGACTCGCCGCCGGACTCGTAACCGGCAGCCTGCTGGTGGGGCTGCTGGCAGTCCCGGCGGCCGCGGCCGGGGCCCCGCCGGCGACGGGCCCGGTCGCCGACAGGGTCACGGCGGTGGCGGCCTGGCACGACGGCGGGCCGAACGTCCGCCGCGCGGCGGAGAGCGCCCTGGCGGGATCCGACGCCGACGTCACGGCGTTCGTCACGGCGGGCATGGCCGCCGCCGCGGAACACGACCTGCGGGCCCGTGTCGAGGAACTGATCGCCATCTCCGGCCCGGGCGTGCGCGAAGCCGCGACCGCCGCGCTGGCGGGCAACGCGGCCGGCATCCAGGCCTTCCTCGACAAGGGACTCCAGAACCCGTACGAGCACGACCAGCGGGTCCTGCTGTCCCAGATCATATCCACCGGCAGCCCGGCGGTGCAGGACGCCGCGAACAAGGCGATGGCCGGCACGCTGGAGGACGTCAACCAGTTCCTCAGCGTCGGGCAGTACAACCCCGGGGAACACGACGACCGCGTCAAGCTGTCACAGCTGATGAACGTGGGCGGCCCGCAGGTCCACCAGGCCGCGAACGCCGTGATGGGCTGGGACGCCGAGGACGTCCAGGACTTCCTGCCCTACGGCTACCAGAGCCCCGCGGCCCATGACCACGAAACCCTGACCATCGCGCAGCTCGCGCAACCCGCCGAGCACGGCGTGGAGTGGGCGTAGCGGCGCCGTCCCGGCCGGGCTGGCTGCCGTTGGCCGGTGGCAGGCTGCCGGGGCCCCGAAAAAGGCTCCGGAAGGCCATCAGCATGCCGGGGATGGCCTCACAGCCGGTCAGATCAACCCGACGCCGAGTTGATCGTTGCAGCTACCCTTCTACGACGCAGCCGATGCTGAGCAAGGGGAAAGTCATGAACCGACCACTGCTGTTCCTCGATGTGGACGGGCCGCTCAACCCCTATGCGGCCAAGCCGGAGAAGCGTCCCGACGGCTACACCACACTCAGGGTGCCCTGGGACAGCGGAACCCCCGGGGAACACGCAGGGCTCTCGGTCCGGCGACGGCCCCTGTGCGTCTGGCTCAACCCGGCGCACGGGCAAGCCTTGCTCCAGCTCGGCTACGAGCTGTGCTGGGCCACTACATGGATGGCCGACGCCAACCGGTGGATCGCCCCGGTGCTCGGCCTTCCCGAACTCCCCTTCGTCGACTTCGGCGACAACCTGTTCCAAGAACGCGTTGACGGGGTCCACTGGAAAACTGCTCCCCTTGTGAACTACGCCAACAGCCACCCCTTCGCCTGGATAGACGACGAGCAGAGCGATCTCGACGAGGACTACGTCGCCGCCCACCATCGGGCGCCTGGGCTTCTGCACCACGTTAACCCACGAATCGGTCTGCGCGAGGACGACTTCCACACGCTCGCCGACTTCGCTCGGTCACTGGAAACCCCACAAATCATCGGCTGAGCACGTCACCGCACCCATGACCGATCCCCTTGTCGTATGTCTGGCCGCCACCCCGGCGCGCACCGCCTCCGTCGTCGTGCTCAGCACGCTTCTGCTGCTCGTGGTCCTGGCGAGCCTGCCCGCTGTTCTCCTGCTTTCCGCCACCACCCGCGGACAGCGCCGGGCCGACCGCATCGTCCACCAGATCACCGTCTGGACCGCGACGGTCCTGACCGGCTACACCACCGGCCGCACACCCGCCAGGGCCACACCCCGCTGAAGCTCCCTGCCGCCCTGCCCGCCCGCCACCGAACGGGCAGGGCACCCGGCACCCGGCACCCGGCCGGCGAGTGCAGGCGCAACGGTAATCGGCCTCGAGGCCGATCAGCGGGACCTGCTCGCGGCAATCGGCATCAAGGCCGACCTCGAGTTGGTGGCCGTGAAGGCCGCCGCCGAGGCGAAGCCGACACTCTCCCGGATGGATCGGTTCGCCCAGGGCCTGACCGCGCTCGCCCGGCTCGTCGAGCGCGAGCAACACCCGCGGGTGCCCCGCCCCCACAAGGAGCCGGTGGAGGCCGTGGAGGCCAGCCCCGGTGGCGAGGAGCAGGTGGTGGTATCGCACTTCGCCCTCGGCACCTGGCTCAACAACCAGAAGGCACGCCGAGCGGAACTCACCCCGGGCCAGCTCGCGCAGCTCGCCGAGCACGGCGTGGAGTGGGCGTAGCGGGCCCCCGGACGGGGTACCCGGTGCCCGTGCTCCCGGGGCCGCCGCGGCGGCCCCGGGAGCACCACGACGAGTGCGACGGCGAACTGTACGAGGGCAGTGCCTGCACCTGCGACCTGATAGCGGAGCTGGGGGCCCCGTACGAACGCGAGAACTCGTACGGGGAGAACATGTAGGGGCAGGGCCGCGGTGGCACAGCAGCGCCGGTGGCGGCGCACAGCGGCGACACCCTCATGCAGCGCAGGGCGACATCTTCGTGCAGCACACCGCGACACCGCACTGCAGTTGCGGGCCGGACCCCGGCTCTGCGGCGCGGGACACGGTGCGCCACCGGCACGGCGGCGCAGCGCTGCAGTCGACGTGGTCCTGGCCCGCCGCGGGCCGCCCGCGGCCAGGTCCGCGGCGGGGCCGGTGCAGGTTCCCACGCCGGCCCTTCCGGGGACAGCGCGTAGGGAGCAGCGGGGTGCGCCGGGCGCCGGCGCAGCATGTCCGGGCCGGCGGCGGTCACCGTGGCCGGCCCGGGGGATGGTAGGGGGCAGGGCTTGGCGGGGAGTCGGGCGCGGGGTGCCGGGAAGCGCGAGGAAGGCGCCCCGCGGTACGGGCTGTACCGGTGGAGCGGCCGGGGGTGGGACGGGTCGGTGTCCGTGCGGGCGGCGGTGCCGTCCGACCGATTGACGTCGGGCCTGGAGCGCTTTCGGATTCTGGCTCTGCCTGTATGAGTCCCGTAGAGTGAGTGGTGCGCGCCTGAATGCCGCTGGATGCTGTTCGACGTCACTCGACGTCGCTCGGTGTCGGGCAGCGAGGGCACGCAGAAGGCCCCACCCCAGGACGGCCATCCTGTACGGGGCAGGGCCAACTGCTTCAGCAAGCAGCACCTTCCAGCGCCTCAGCCCTCAGCTGAGGCGCTGCTGCGTTTCAGGCCTGGAAGAAACCGTTGAGCTTCTCCCAGATCGTGAGCCCGAGGTTGGTCAGGCCGACGACCAGGCTGGCGATCCTCACCGCCAGGTCGAGGGACCTCTGCTTCCCCTCCGTGCTGCCGCCGGTCTCCACCCGCGGGAACTGGGCGTTCGTGTTCCCGTTGGGCTGGGTCTGGCCGGGCTGGTGCCCGCCGTTGCCGTGGACCGACATCGTGCGCATCTCCGCTCTCCCGGGCGTCGATGGCCCGGGTCATCCCGCCACCGCTTGGTGGTGGACGGCTCCTGGCCGGCCCGCCGGACAGGCCGGCGAAGGCGGGGAAGTGCACGCTTCGAGCTTAGATGCACGACACAGTCCGGATCGAATCCATGTCGGAGATATCCCACAAGAACCACCTACCGTAGCTGACTAGTCACCAGATGTGCCATGGGCTGCCTCGCCTGCGGGCGCTGACGGCCAGTCGTCCCGGTCCCACGGGCCGGCTAAGGGCAGACCAAGTCGTGGAGCTGCTCCGCGATGATCTCGGTGGGCAGCACGAACGTGCCGAACCGGTCGTCCTCGCGGACTGTGTCGAGGTGGTCGACCGCTCGGCGCAGTGCCTGGTCGGGGTGGTGGAGGTCGGTGGTGTCGTCGGGCAGGCGCATGGCCGCACTGTGCCAGGGGGTGTTGAAGAGGTAGACGTCGACCGGGGGGAGGCTGGGCGGCGCCGGTGCGAAGGCGGTGGGCCAACTGCGGACGTTCTGGTCCGTAAGCTTGGCGGTCTCGTGGTACCGGTGCTCGGCGACGCGCAGTTCACCGAGGGCGGCGTGGTGGAGGTAAAGGCCGTAGGCGGCGGTGCTCTCGCCGGAGCCGACGGCGAACTGGAACCAGAACTGGGCATGGCGTGGGTGTCCGCTGAGGTAGAGCAGGGCGGCGAAGACGAGGCCTCCCTTGGGGTCGAATTCGCTGGTGTCGGCCATCGCGTGGAGGCGGCCGGGGGCGGACGCTTCGTTGATGACGCAGGCGGAGAGGTTGCGCAGGTCGCGTTCGGCGTGCTGCTGGAAGGTCAGGCCCTGCTCGTCGACGGCGTGCTCGGGGCACTCGCTGGGCTCACGGGGGCGGTGTCCGCGGACTGGCCGGCGGCGCGCTTGAGTGCGGCAATCTTCGCGGCGATCCGTCGGTGGCCGGCGGCCGGGTCGTAGCCGACGCCGAGCAGCACCACCCCAAGACCACCCGCACCGTCAAGAACACCTCGGTGAAGAAGACCCCGACCCGGAGCAGGACGACCAGCAAGGCGCTGCCGCCGGTGCCCGCGAAGGCTGGCTTCCTCCGCCCGCAGACGGAGGAAGCCGGCCGACGGCTACCCCGCGACAGCGGGGCGGCTATCAGCAGGAGCGGCGGGTGAGGGAGCGCAGCCGGACGTGGACGGCGGCCGGGTCGGTGCCGGTGAGGCCCACTCCCTCGCGCAGCCCCCCGGAGCGCTCACTCCTCCACCCCGCCGGTATGGCCGGGCGGTCGGCCTGGCGCTCGCCGGAGCGGATGTGTGGTCGCGTCCTGGGTCTTCGTCGCCGCGAAGGCCAGCAACGGGCGCCGCCTTGGTGGTACTGAGTGTCGCGCTGGGCCGTCTCCGACGCTGAGTGCCAGCCGGTCCGGAGGCACGGTCGCGTCCCGGACCGCACAGCGGCGGCTTTCTCGTAGCTGGCGGGTCAGAGGCCTGGGGACCGCTGACCTTGACCGTGTGGGCGCTCGGCCGCCGTCCGAACGGGCGGACCCGGTCCGTTGGCTGCCGTTTCCGGCACCACGCGGCCGGGCCGCGATGCCGGCGTCACCTTGGCACGGGCAGCGGCCGTCGGAGGCCAGCGCCCTGAACGGCCTCGGGGCAGCGTCCTGACGCGTGTGGGAGCGGAGCCGTGGGCTCGTTGCCAGGGACTTCCCGTCCGGAGAGTCAGTTCCCGGATCTCAGTGCGGCAGCCGACATCTATGCAGCTCAGATCACCATCCAGCAGGTCTGAAAAATTCATTCTCACGGTCGTGTGGGGCAACAGGATTCTTTCGACATACAAGCCTGCGCTATGACTTCCCAGTGCGAGAGGCTGTGCTGCCGAAATGATCAACGAGATGACCGAGGACCAGGCCACCGGTGCCCACCTACCCCACCAGGACCTTGAGCTCTACGCACACCTCCGGGCGGCGGACTTCGTCGGGGTCAGGTTCGAGCTGTTCCGCGAGCAGCTGTGGGCCTACGGTCTGCGGGTCCTTGCCGCGTGGATGTACGAGGGCACCATCGGAGCGCGAGCCGGGATCAGGCTCTGGGAGAAGGAGCTCCCCATGCTCCGCCGGTCCCAGGACCTCCGGGAGGAGCTCGCCCTGGAAACCCTGATGAAGGTGGACCAGTGGTGGTTCGCCCCGGACGCGCCCTACGGTCTGCGTACCTGGGACCCCTACGGCGGCGCTTCGCTGAACACCTTCTTCGTCGGCGCTTGCCTCACCGAGTTCCGCAACGCCGTCCGTAAGTGGCGCACGACGCGCGAACGCGCGACACAGACGGCCCTGGACCTCATGAAGACCGCTCGTGAGGACCGCGCTCCCGGCCCGCAGCAGGCGATAGAACTGCGCGACGCCCTTCGCCGGATCCTGCGGGAGGCGAGCCGGGACCAGCAGGCGATCTGCTGGTACGTCTACTCGGGCGACCTGACGTACAAGGAGATCGGAGCGGAGCTGGGCGGGCTGACGGGCCGCGCGGTGGAGGGGCAGATGCGGCGGCTGCGGCTGTCGGCGAAGCGGATGGTCGATGCCGGGGTGGTCGATGTCCCGGCCCGGTTCCTGCCCACTGTCCGCAGCGGATCCGCGGGCACCCGGGGTGGTGCGTGATGGGCAGGGCCGGGTTGGGCGGCGGCATCGGCGTGATGGGCGGCGTGGTGGCGTTGTTGGGCGGCGCGCCGTGGTTCGTGGTGCTGCCGGTCGTCGCTGTGGTCGCGGTTCTGGTCGGGCCGCAGATCGTCATCCCGCAGGACTCCAAGCACAAGCTGGACTGGTGGAAGGACGGGCGCGACCGCAAGGAACGCCGCCAGGAACGTCGCGACGAGCGCCGCGAGAAGCGGCGGCGCGTTCAGGAAGAGCAGCCCGCGCCGCTCCCGTCACCCGTCCCACCGCCTCTGGACGGCGCCTTGCGCCCAGCCGGACAGCGGGGTCGGCGGTGATCAGGCGCTGGCACGGCCTGCCGCCTGCTCTCTGCCGACCCGTGTCCGAACGGTCGCCGGTGCCGGCACCAAGGGTCGGCCGGTGGTCCGCTAGGTGGTCCGGCCACACCCACCGACGCCGTCCGCCGCTCCCGGCGAAACGGCGAGGTCCAGCTACCGGAAGGCCGGTAAGCCGCGCACCCCCGGGTGCGCGGCCAGCTCGGGGCCGCGCACCCGGTCAGGGCATGTCGCCCCCGCTCTGCCGGTCCGGAGACTAGGGCAGCAGGTTTCCGAGCAGATTCACCAGGAACATGCCGACGCCCTGAACGACACCTTCGACGAAGCGGCGCTGGAGCCGCCGTCGACGCCCGGGGGTTCGCCGCCACCAGGAAAGGAACCGAGGGCCGGGCGCAGAGCTGCGGAGACCCGGGCCGGTGGCATCCGTAGGAGGCTGATGTGTACTGCGGCAACGACGCAGCGGAGGGAGGGCTGGTCGGAGTGTCCGGGGGGGTAGGCCTTGTCCGAGTGGCGGCCTCGGGGGCACGGGCGCCTGGGACAGCGTGGCGAGGCGGTTCCCGGAGCGGCTGCGGCGGGTCACCGCGCGGGCCACGGGGCGGAGGGGTGCCGGCAGGGTGAGCCGGGAGCGCTGGCGCCACCGGGTGGCGCCGCGCGCTGCGGTGTTTTCAGTACCTTTCTGGCATTGAGCGGCCGTGGGGGATCTGAGTCATGGTGTGGGGGGCTTCTCCGTTGCTTCGGTCGTACTTCGTCCAGCGCTTTGCGTGGAGAAGGCGGATGTTCCACCGGGGGTCGTCGCTGGGTGGGCCGTGCTTCTCGGCGCGGCGCAGGGCGCGGGTGGTGGGCAGGTCCAGGACGATGGGCCGGTGCTTGTCGGTGCGGCGCCGGCGGTCGCAGGAGGGGCATTCCAGGCGGTCCGGGTGGGCGTTCTCGTCCAGCTCGTCTTCGGAGTCGTGGGTACCGGCGAGGGGGCCGTGGCAGGTGTGGCAGGGGTGCAGGGCGTCG
Organism: Kitasatospora sp. NPDC056327; assembly: GCF_042261735.1. NCBI lineage: Bacteria > Bacillati > Actinomycetota > Actinomycetes > Kitasatosporales > Streptomycetaceae > Kitasatospora > Kitasatospora sp. NPDC056327. Next base: position 18,527 of record NZ_JBHJRC010000020.1, read on the forward strand.
TTGTGGGTGCGGGCGGCGAGCAGCGCCTTGCGCAGCTTCGCCAGTTCGGTGTCCTGCTCAGCCTTGGCGGCCCGCTCCCGTTCGGCGTGTTCCTGGTCCTCGCGTTCCTGGCGGCGCTGGTCGATCAGGTCCCAGTCGGGTTCGTCGTCGAGGGCGTCGGTGAGGGAGTGCCGGCCGGGCCGGCCGAAGCGCCACCAGACGGGCCCTTGCAAGCCGTGCTCGCGCAGGCGCTCGACGGTGGTGCCGAGCACGGGGATCTTGCCGTCGAAGGTCGCGTAGGTGACGCCTTCCTGCTCGTGTGCCTGCCCTGCCAGTGCTCCCAGGTGGCGTTGCGCAGCTCTTCGAGGCGCTGTTCCAGGGCCTGGGGGCTGTAGCGGGCGCGGCTTCCCCGGGTGCCCTGGTCCAGGACGAACAGGACCGGCGGGCGGACGGCGAGGCGGTGGCGGTAGCCGTGGGCGGGTTCGGGGACGTTGTAGCGGACCTCGACCTCCAGGCGCTCCTGGCCGCCGTCGTGGACGGTGCGGTCGAAGTAGCGCTTGTAGTTGTCGAGCTTGCCGGCGACCTTGCGGATGTCGGTCATGGTGCCCCGGTCCAGCTCCGGAAAGGCGACCGGGATGCCGAGCTCGGGCAGATGGACGATCGCGTCGGGGATGACGTTGAACTTGCCGGTGATGGTGTGGGACGTCTCGGTGGCCCAGGCCTCGATGCCGCCGGGCAGCGGGCCGGAGGGCAGCGCGCGGCGCGGGGGTGCCTGGCGCTTGTCGGTGCGGGGCGGGGCGCCGTGGGTGGTGGTGCCGGTGACGGCGGTGATGATGAGCTCGTTGACGAGCATGGCGTGGGGTGCGCCGGTGAGGCCGGCACCGCGGGCGTGGCCGCCCATGTCGCGGCCGTCGCCGAGGGCTTAGGCGGCGGCCAGGCCGAGCGGGGTGAGGCCGACGATCTTCTCCGCTCCGGGCCCGCCCGGCTTCGGCTTCGCGGCCCCCTCGCCTCCCCCGGCCCCTCCGTCGGCCGGGGCGGTCTTGGGGGCGGGTCGGCGGCCCGGCGGCGAGGTGGTGCCGCGGACGTCGACCAGCTTGTGCTCGGTCAGGTCCCGGACCGCTTCGGCCACGTGATCCACGCGGTGGTGGGCGCGGTACTCGTCGGCGGCGATCAGGGCGTGCAGCTGCTTGTAGGTGGCGACCTTCAACACGCCCAGCGCCGCGAGGACGTCGGCGCGCAGCGGGGCCGTGCTGCCGTTGGGGTTGCGGGCGGAGCGGCGGAAGTGCACCCGGCCGGGCCGGGCCGGCTGTTCGCCGCCGTGCCGCTCGCCCTGGCCGCCGTCCTGGTCGTGGTCCATGCCCTGCCCCCTGATGGTTCGTGGTGGTGATCTTCTCTGCTGTACCGCACACCACCGACACCGGGGCCGCCCCGCCCGCCCGCCACTCGCCGCCGCCCATCCGTTGCGGGAAAGGTTCCGGGAATCAGGGCAAGAGCTCGGAGCACATGCTGATGCGGCAGGGCGGGCCCTCCGTTGCAGCGGGGGCCCGCCCCAGGATGCCGTGGCTCGCCCGGACACGTGGAGTGAGCATTTCCGGCGTTTCCAGTGTTACCGACCACGGAGTGACCGGCCAGCCCGAACGGCTTTCCAACCTCGGTTGGAAACTAGGAAACAGGCCGTGAGCTGGGGTGATGCCTCGGCTCCCGAATGACGGGCGGGATGTCAGGAACGGCGTGCCGCAGCGGCGGCGACGACGGCTTCCCCCGGGCGGGCAGCACATGCCGGGCCGCCCCGGGCGTCTTGCGGGCACGGCCGCGCCAGATCTCGGTGCCGCCTCGAAATTGCTGAAAGGCCGTCGTCTCTGGTGCGGCCGGGCCAGGCTGAGCATTGTTGAAGTCAGCCGCCAGGCAGCCGGGTTGCAGCCCGGACGCCAGTGACGACGGGCGGCCGCCGGCCCCGCTGAGGTGGGGTCTGCCCGGACACGTGGAGAGAAGAGACAAGTCATGATCGGGAACGATTCCCGGCACCGCCGACGGTCCCCGTACGCCTTCCAGTTCAGTGTGCTGGCGGTCATCCAGGCGATCATCATCGTGCTGGTGCTGATGGGCAGCTCGCCGGAGACCGCGCTGGCGGTCGCGGGTGGTGGGGGCCTGGCCGCCGCGAAGGTGGCCGGCCTGTTCCTCGCCGGCCCCGCGACCGCCGACCGCCCGGGCCGCCGCCGGAGCGCGCGGTGAGGGCCGGCATCGGCAACGGGCCCGAGGAGCCCGAGGACGCCCCCGGGCAGGAGCAGCGGCCGTCGCAGGCTCTCCCCTCCCGGCCCGACGCCGCACAGGACCCGCTCCGGGCGCGCGGGCGGAAGCGCGACATGAGTGGGAACGCGCCGCTGACCGTCTTCGCCAAGGGCCTCGCCGACCTGCGGGCCGAGGCGGGGAAGTCCCTCACCGAGGTCGCCAAAGCCGCGGGCTACAGGGAATCGGCCATGTCGAGGGTCACCAGCACGACCGTGCTGTGCAGCGAGCAGGCAATGCTCCGCTACCTGAGGGTGCTGGGCGCGGATCCCAAACCGTGGCGTGCGGAATGGGCGAGGCTCCGGCGGATGACGCCCGAGCAGCGCACCGCCGAGCCGAACCTTCCGCCGGACGACGAGGGCGCGCCCGCCGCGGACCCCGGCAGGTCAGCGGAGCCGCCGGCCGCCCCCGTCCTGCTGCCGACCGCACCGCCGCAACCGGGGGAGCCGGGGGAGGTTGTCACCGGCACGAACGCGCCGCCGCCGCCCGGACCGGTCGCGCAGGAACTGGAGCGGGCCGCTTCCGGGGAGCCGGCGCAGGCCGCCGGTTCCCCGGCATCGCCGATGCCCGCCGGGCCTGTGCCGCGGGAGGAGCCCGTCCCGCCGGCCACGCCCGCCCGGCACCCGTGGTCCTGGCTGCGCCCGGTGCCGGCCTGGCCCCGGCGCCACCCGGTCCCCGCGGCCCTGGTGGCCGCCGCCGTCATCGCAGCGGTCCTGTGGCCCGTCCACGACGGATCCACTGGCCAGTCGACGGCGCCGCCGTCCACCTCGCCGGCCCGCTCCGCCCCCGCATCCGCCGCGCAGCCCTCCACCGCGCCGGGGCAGCCGGTTGCCGCCTCCGCCCTGCCCGCGTGCTCGAACCCCGGGACCGAGCTGATCCTCACCGCCTCGGCCGACGCCTCCGCCGTCCTCGGCGGTCTGGCCGACAGCTACGGTTCCCGCCAGGTCGGCGACCAGTGCCTGCGGGTGAAGGTCATGGCAATGAACTCCGGCCTCGCGATGGAGGCCCTGCGGAAGGGATGGCCGGAGAACCGCGGGCCCAGGCCCGACGTGTGGTCGCCGGCCTCAGCGGTCTGGCTCCCCCTGGCCCGCCAGAACGCCGCCCCCGCCACGGCCGCCGCGCTCCCCGCCCAGGACCCGCCGCTGATCGCGACCACCCCGCTGGTGGTCGCGATGCCCGAGCCCATGGCCCGCGCGCTGGGCTGGCCGGACAAGCGGATCACCTGGAACGACTTCGCGGCCTGGGCCCAGAACCCGCAGAACTTCTGGGCCCAGCACCAGCACCCCGAGTGGGGTGACTTCCTCCTCGGCAAGACCGACCCCCGCTACTCCACGTCCGGGCTGAACGCCACCATCACGGCGTTCGCCTCTGCCGGACCGCTCACCCCCGGCGGCATCGCCACCGACACCGCCCGCACCGCCGTGAGCAGGATCGAGCAGTCCGTCGTCCACTACGGCGACACCAGCCTCACCTTCCTCGCCAACCAGCGCCGCGCCGACGACACCGCCCCCGCCGGCTCCCAGCCCGGCTACTCCTACATCTCCGCCGTCACCGTCGAGGAGAGCGCCGTCGTCGCCTACAACCGCGGCCTGCCCTGCGGAACCCGCAGCGACGACGACGGCTGCCAGCAGAAGACGCCCCCCAAGACCAAGCTCGCCGCCTTCTACCCGACCGACAAGACGCTCTACTCCGACCACCCCTACATCGCCCTCACCGACATCGGCGCGCCGAAGAAGACCCTCGCCGACGACTTCCTGACCTACCTGCACTCCGCACCCGCCCAGGACCGGTTCGGCGACATCGGGCTGCGCACCCACGACGCCAAGCCCACCGCGTACATCAACCAGGACAACGGGGCGCTCCCCGACGCCCCGCTCACCCCGTTCCCCCTGCCCGCCCCGGAGGTCCTCGACAAGATCCTCAGCGCCTGGCCCGACCTGCGCAAACGCGCCAACGTCCTGCTGGTCATCGACACCTCCGCCTCCATGGACCAGGGCAAGATCGACGGCATCGGCCTGAGCAAGCTCGAACTCCTCAAGCAGGTCGCCGACAAGCTGGTCCAGGGATTCGCCGACCAGGACCGCGTCGGGCTGTGGACGTTCTCCTCCGCCGACGTCCTCAACGGAACCTCCAACCACCGCGCCCTCGTCGACATCGGACCGGTCAAAGACCCCTACAGCGGCCGCACCCGCCGCACCGCGCTGACCGACAACATCCGGGCCGTACGCGCCGGCGGCGGGACCGCCCTCTACGAGACCACCGCCGCCGCGGTCAAGGAACTACGGGACCACTACGACCCGAACGCCATCAACGCCGTCCTCGTCCTGACCGACGGAAAGAACGACAACGATGGCACCGCCGGCCCCCAGGTCAGCATCGACCAGCTGACGCAGCAGCTCACTGACCCCGCCCAGAAGACGATCCGGGTGTTCACCATCGGCTACGGCATCGACCCCAACAAGAAGGACAAGGACACCACCGACGCCTGGACCGACCTGCAGACCATCGCCCGCGAGTCCAAAGCCCGCGCCTACCACGCCGAAGACCCCAAGACCATCCTCGACACCCTCACCAACGTCATCTCCAACTTCTGACCCCGCACAACGGCCCCGGCGGCACACCGCACCCGCCACCGGGGCCATCCCCCAAGTCACAACCCCTCCCCCGCGCACCCCCGGCAGAACCAGAGCCCTGGACGACGACCCGGCCGGCGGACCCGGGGCAGGACCCGGCCGCGGCCTGACCCTCGCGGCCGGGTTCCGGCGCCCGGCGCGGAGAAGGTGCCGCGTATCGGCGAGCGCGGCGGCCGGAGCCGGGAGCCCGTCGGCCCGGCCTCGCAGGCCGAGGCCCGGCGGCTGACCGGGGAGCTGCGGGATGCGATCGAGGAGGTCCGCTCCGTCGTCCTGGTTCTGGCCGCGCGGGTGCGCGCCGCCCCCACCGGGCGCGGGTGTGGACCGCGCTCGGGTACAGCGGGTGGGCCGCGTACGCGGGCGCCGAGTTCGGGGTGAGCCGCTCGACCGCCTACCGGCTGCCCGGCCTCGCGGCCGCGGCCGAGGCGACCGAGGACGCCGTCGCCCGCCAGGCCGGCCCCAAGCTGTCCCACGCGTGGGACACCGGCCTCGTGCTACCGGTGCGGGCGGTCGTCGACCTCAAGGGCGGATCGCGGAGCTCACCGACCTGATCGCCGAGCACCTGGCAGACGCCCAGGCCGAGGCCGGCGCCGCGCCGCTGGAGCCCGGCCGGGTCGGCGAGATCGTCGCCGCAGCCGTCGCCGAACTGCGCGAGCGCCCGGACGTGCCGACCGTCGGGCTCGCCGTCGCCGGCGGGCCGGACGGGTACGACACCGAGGCATGGCGGCGCCACGTCACCACCGGCCGAACCCTGGCCGCCGAGCAGCAGCGCAGCGACCGGGCGCTGGGCGAGACCGCCCCGCGCCTCGCGCCCGCGCACCTCTCCGACCGCAACGCCCTGCCCGCCCCCGCGGTCTACGCCGACGACGTCGGCCAGGACCCGGAGCTGTTCCTGGCCTGCCGCCGGTACGTCATCACCGGCGACCGGCGCGCCGGCGAGGACGACTACCGCGGCCGCCAGGCCCGCGACCTCCTCGCCCGGCACGGCGAGGAACGGTGAGCGCCGCAGGAACATGCGGCGCAGCGGCCGGGACCGGGTGCGGGGCGGCGCGGGGGCGGTCAGGGTCCCGGGACGGTTCGGACGTCGTAGGCCCAGCCCCGCGGGAGGGGGTTGCCCTGGTCCATGCGCAGCGCTTCGTAGATGTCGCATTCGAGGCGCTCGGCGGCGCCGGCGGCGGTGATCAGGTCGACCGGGCAGAGGCCGACGACCAGGACGGGGCGCTGCCGGCCGTCGGCGCCGTCGTCCCGGCGGAAGTCGATGTGGAAGCGCTGGGCCTGCTCCTCGTCGGGCACCCGCAGCCGGGGGCGGGCGGGCTGCTGGAGCCGGCCCGTGCCCTGGGTGTACTCGTCGAAGTGCTCGATGACGTCCCGGGCCTCCTTGCCGCCGGGAACGGCGGCGGTGAACGCGGCCAGACCCTCGTCGAGGATCGCCCGGCCCGCGTCGGTGGTCAGGTGCCGGTGGGTCATCTGGGCGCCGCGCAGGACCATCCGCAGCGCCATCACCAGCTGGCGGGCGTCGATGATGCCACTCTCGCCGTCGTCCTCATGCAGGATCCTGCGCAGTTGCAGCCGCACGGTGCGCCCCCAGCACCACGCCTCGGCGTGCCCGATGGTGGCGCCGTGCTCGGTGCGCAGCCACGGCCGCCGCTCGGCGCCGGCGGTGTCGGTCGTCATCTTCTCCCCTGGTCAGCGGGTCGGTGAGCGGCTCGTCGAGCTGACGATGCCGGACGCCCGGCGCACGGCCGCCCGCCCACCAACTGGGTCTCCCTGTGTTCTCCGCCACCTCCTGCCCGCCAATCTCTTGCCCGACGAGGAGGACACCGTTCAGGAGGACCGGATGCTGGAGCCGGGCCCCTGCTCCCGACACCAACGACAATGGCGACGGCCAGGGCTGGAACCGCACCGGGCAGCCGCAGACGAGCGTGCCCACCACCCGGGCGGGCTCGGCGCGGTCGGCCCTGCACTCAGGCTCCGTCCAAGTGCGTGAGAGGCTCTGTCTCATGTGCTGCACTCTGATTCAGCGCCTCCGAGCGCTCGTCTCGTTACCCGGCTGCCGACAAGAGATGCACTGTGCCGTGATCATGGTGGCGACGTGAGCGAGAATGCACAGTTATTTCTGGCTTTCGACGGAAGCCAGACCATCTTTACGGGAGCCCTCGTCCTGGCAGTGCCGGTGGCAATGCTCGGCGGCCTCTTCTCGTTCCTTTCTCCGTGCGTACTCCCCCTTGTTCCCGGCTATCTTTCATATGTCACCGGATTTTCCGCCGCCGATCTCGCCGAAGCCGATGGAAGAAAGCGCGGCCGAGTTCTATTGGGCGCCTCCCTGTTCGTTTCAGGGTTCACGATCGTATTCGTATCCACAGGGGCGCTCTTTGGATCTTTTGGATACTTCTTCCAAGAACATCAGCGCATCATTCAGCAAGCATCCGGGATATTTTCAATCCTGATGGGACTGGCATTCGCCGGATTGCTGCCGAAATTTTCCCAGCGCGAGCTCAGGATACATCGGAGGCCGGTCGTCGGCTTGATCGGCGCTCCCGTTCTCGGCCTGGTATTCGGTGTCGGCTGGACGCCATGTCTGGGTCCAACGCTGAGCGCCGTACAAGTACTGGCGATGGACCAGGCGAGCGCCGGACGTGGAGCCCTTCTCAGTGCCGCCTACTGCATCGGACTGGGCCTTCCATTCCTGGTCACAGCGATCGCCTTCCGCGGGGCACTGGGGGCGTTTGGCTGGGTGAAGCGAAACTATGTCCTGGTCATGAGGCTGGGTGGCAGCATGCTGGTGATCGTGGGGGTACTGCTTCTGACAGGCGCCTGGGACCACATGGTCGGAATGATCCGGGATTGGGGAGGGAATTTCGACCAGTCCGGGCTCGTTTCCATCTAGCCTCCCGGCTGCCCAGGGGCGCATGCCGGCATACCGGCGTGCGCCCCGGCTCTCCGGCTCTCCGGCTCTCCATCTACGGTCCGCCGCTTCATCCGCGCAACGACCGGATGGCGAGCCTTGGGACTGACGCCGCGCCAGGAGAGAGCCCGATCCGGGAAACCTCGGGCCAGGCGCTGCAACGGCCGCGTCGGTCCCGCGAGGGCCGCCCCGCCGGAACGGCAAGGCGACCGCCCGCCTCCACACACAGCAGTGAGGCCGGCCCCGCCCCGAGGACCAGCGGGCCCCTGCCCGCTGTCAGCTCCGGCCCCACGGAGACATGCCTGCGCGACGAGGCATGTTCCGGCACCACCAGACCGATCGGCCGACACCGGCCAGACGGGACAGAAGCCCGTTCGCCGCACGCCGATCGGCAGCAAGGGCGTATGTCGCACCCCGCCTCCCGGGCGAGGCCGGGCCTCGCGAGCCCGCCACCGGTCGCAGAGCATCCCGACCGCCGCACGCCGCTCCCCACCGCAGACCACCGACCACCGACCACCGGGAAGAAGCTGGTAGGAGGCCCACACCCGCCCGAAACCATCCTGTCGGATGATTTCTCGGGCCGAGCCCATGACTGCCGGAAAGCCGTTCATCAGTCCTGCAATATGTCGGCCGACCAGGCGAAATAGCGAACTGCGATCCAGGGTGACCGCCGGAATAGACATACGTTGAATTCGAACTGAAGCCAGACAAAGAAGACTTCATGGGGCAATTCTTCCTGCGATCCGGTGATATGGTCAGACCGTTCGAGGACGTCCGACAACTCTCGGCACAGGAAATGTCTTCATTGGGGGATTTCTGATGACCAAGGCTCGAATGTTCAAGATCCTGGCAGCGGCCTCTATCATCCCTGCCCTGACGATCGGGTTCGCCGGCCCCGCCTCGGCCGACGGAAACATCACCTGGAAGAACGGGGTCGGCAACCCCTCCCACACCAGTGGCGGAGCGGGCCTCTATCTCATATCGAACTCGGCCGGCGGCAGCGTCGGGGTCACGAACTACCGATTCGGCTGGCACGATGTCCAGAACAGCGACGGCACCTGGAACGAAGTCGACTCCTACGGGCGGTGCCTGACGGGGTACGGCAACCTGGCCTACACGGAGGACTGCAACTCCGGCCGGGACGGAACGAACGCCTGGCAGCGGTGGCGTGAGATCTACACCGGATCCGGGTTCAAACTCCAGAACGTCCAGAGCGGCGGATTCCTGGACTACAGCGGGAACGGCGGCTGGGGCGGTGTCTACGTGAACGGAACCGACTGGAACAACGACAACCAGCGCTGGTACTGATCCCTCCCGCACAAAGGAACCACCATCAGCACCACGACTCCCAACGGCCGTTGCACCACCGGTACGGTCGGTCGATAACGCCACAGACCGCCTCCGCAGGGCGCTCGGCCGGGTTCCCCGGCCGAGCGCCCTGCGTGCCTGAAGACGACACCGACGATCCCGTACACGGAGTGGGCACTCCCAGTTCCTCTGTACGTCCCGTGCGGCCGGGACCGCTACCACTCTCACCCGGCCGGTGCCCGGTCCCGTTCACCGGGCGGCGCCCGCCCGGGGCGCGCGCGTCACGCCGGCCTACCGGCTGAGGTTGATGCTGCCGTCCCGCCTGGTGTCGATGCGGACCTCGCCGTAGCCGTTGTCGTCGAGGGACCTGCGCAGCAACCGCCGGTCCACGACGGAGCGGGAAGGGACAGGCATCGGGCCGGTGGCCGGACCCGCCCGCGGCCGGGTCAGGTCGGTCGGGCGGCCACGTCGTCGACGGTCCCGGCGATCACGATCGGCAGCACTCGGCGGGCCCCGGCCAGCGGAGCTTTCTGAATCTGCTGGACGCTCTGCCGGCGTTCGCCGGGTTCATTCGCCCGGTGACCCGGGCCCGGCGCCGGACGTGGGCCGACGGCATCAGTCGCAGCGTGGTGGTTCGGCGGGGGCTGATCGACGGTACGGGCCGATCAACAGCACCGTGAGTACCCCGCCGTCCCGGCCGACGTGGTCCTGGTCGTTGTCGGCCGGGCCCCAGGTCCAGAAGAGTCGCCGGGCGTCGGCGCCCTGGTCGACGTACAACGTCCACGCCCGGCAAAGCGGCCGTGTCCGGGCAGAGCCCGGTACGGGTGGGTGCGCAGGCCCGGGTTGCGCGGGTCAACGGCCAGGCGATCGAGGGCGCGGCGCACCCGGCGCAGCTTCACCGAGTCGGCCCGCCGTCCGTGTTCCGGGCAGCTGAGGGTGCTGGCGGCGGGGGTGCAGTGCGGCGTCGGCATCACGGCCTCCTTCGTCCGGGACATGCGCAGAGGGCCCGCCTCACCGGTGTGCGGGGAGGCGGGCCCTCTGCGGGCGGGTTGAGCGGCGGGTCAGCCGGCGCGAGCAGGGTCAGCAAACGGGATCGGTAGCCCGCCTGGCGGCCGCAGTGCAATCGACGTTCAGCTGGTCGGCGCAGCCAGTGAGGGAGACAGCGCACACCTCCGCGGTCCGACGGCGGCCGGGATCATCAGCCGGCCGCTCGGCAGGCCGGGGACGGCGGCCGGCGGCAGGGACAGCAGGCCGTCGGCGTGGTCGTAACGGCCGCTCATTCAGTGATCCGAATTCTGTCGGTGAATTCGCGTACGGGGTCGCGTAAACAGAAAGCCCCGGCCGCTCAAGGCGGCCGGGACTTCGTTTCCGGCGACACGGAGGGGTGCGGCGGGGTGTCCGGGGCGTCCACAGCCCTTCCAGGTCCATCCAGGAGACGCCGTTCAGCTCGACATCGAGGCCGCGGGCGCGGCGGCCGCCGTCCTTGAAGCAGTGCTCGCGCAGGGCGTCGGCGAGGATGCGTTCCCACTCGGCCTGGCCGGCTCCGGCGTCGCGGGTCTCGTAGAGGCGGGCGACGACGTCGCCGGGCATCTCGTGGGTGATGGTACGGGGGCGGGGGTCGTCGGTGGAGCCGGCCGCCGAGCTGCAGCCGAACGTGTAGACACCGCCGGCTGCGGGGTGCGCGGCCGGCATTGCCGGACCCTGTCGCCTGGCCTCACCACGGCGGCCCCGCCCTGGTGAGGCCAGGCCAGCGAGCGGAAGCCGACGCCCTGGTCAGGTGCGCGCACAGGATGGCGTCCAGCGCCTGGTCCGCGGTGGGAACAGTCCTGGGACGGGCCGGGACAGGGTGTCGACGAGGAGCCGGGCGCCGTCCGGCTGGTAGAGGCAGGAGATCCAGCCGGCCTGTCCCCACGGCCCGTCGGGCAGGGGCGCGGTCCAGCCGATCGGCGTGCTGTCGAGGCGCAGCTGGAGGACGCCCTGGGCGGCGGGGTCGAGCCAGGAGCCGAGTTCCCGACCGGGGCCGAAGGTGGGTTCCAGGCCGTCCAGGAGATCGGGGAAGTCGAAGCGGTGCTCGGGGTCGGTGCAGGCCTCCCGGCAGGCCTGCACAGCCTGGTCGGCTGCGGCGGCTGCCGGCCGCCGGGCCTGCACCGGCCCGACGGCCGGTGCAGGAGCCAAGGCGGGGGCGGGGATGGTCGGGGTTTCGCCTCGCGGGGCGTTCGTCTCCTCCGGGACGGCAACGTCGTCCGGGTCCTCGTCGTGGTCCCAGCGGTCGATCCGCTCGCACGAGCGGGCCATGAGGCGCTCCTGCTCGTCCAGGTGCGGCCGGCGGGCCTTGTCCCGGATCTCCTGCTCGGCCATGCAGGCGCGGGTGCCGTAGGAGGGCAACGTCTTGGCCAGGTCCGCGAACGCGGCGGCCGGGTCGCCGGCGGCGGTCTCCTGAAGGAAGCGGGTCAGCCGGCGGCGCAGCGCGTCGGCGGTGCCGAGGAGGTGTCGGCCGTCCTCTCCCCAGCGGGCCGGGACGTCGTCGGCCCCGGCGGCCGCCGCCGGTGCGGCAGGCGCAGCGGGTGCTGCACCGGACGGTCCAGCAGCGGGGCCGGTTGCTGCACCGGGCGGTCCAGCAGCGGGGCCGGGTGCTGCACCGGGCGGTCCAGCAGCGGGGCCGGGTGCTGCACCGGGCGGTCCAGCGGCGGGGCCGGTTGCTGCACCGGGCGGTGCGGCGGCCGGGGCGGGTGCAGGGGCGTCTGCTGCTTGTGCTGATTCGTCGCGGGCCTTGGCCTCGGCGCGGTCGACCTTGCTGCGGCACGAGCGCGAGCAGTGGGTGCGCGGCCGGCCGGTGTGTGCCGGGGGACGGGGTGGGAGCAGCCTGGCCGGGCGCACAGCAGGGCCGGTTCCGCGCCGGTGGACGGCTGGCCGGTGGTGGCGGTCGGCGGGGCGCTGTCCATGCCCGGGATCCTGGCCACCGGGCCCGACGGCCCTGCCGGGTTTCGCCCTGCTGCCCGGCGTGGGGCGAGACCCGACCAGCACGGTAGCGCGGCTGCGCCACCGTGTCCTGTTGCTGCACCCCCGCGCCGAAGTGCGGCCGACGCAGCGGCCGTCGGCCTCGCGGGGCGGTGACCTGCGCTCGTGAGGTCGGCTCGCTGGTGGCCCGGGCAGCGCTGAGCGGTCGGTGCAGGTGCCGGACGTCTCATTCAATGCCGATGAAGACTGCCGCGATAGCCGCGCCGAAGAGCCAGAACGCAGCCCCGCCGAGGAGTGCCAGAAGAGTGGTGACGCCAAGGGAAATGGCCGCCACCAGCCCAGTCCACGCAGCAGCGAAAAGGATACCGATGACGGACATCTGGTTCGGGCCCCGACGCCAGCGCAGCAGGGTGTACCCGGACAGCGCGGTTCCCAGCCCGATCAGGAGCGCGGTCCAGATCTCGGGCCAGTCCAGGTCGGCGGGTTGCCGGTCGGTCTTGCCGGCGACCGTGATTGCGGTGACGCGGCCTTTCCAGATCTTGAGATCGGCGGTGGAACCGTGCTGGGCCGCGTTGTAGATGTCGCCCCCGACGGTGTATGTCGCGCTGTGGCCGGATTCGTGGAGGATGGTGAGGTCCAGGTCGGGCGGGTCGCTGCCTTCGGAATGCTTGTCCGTCACCTGTCCCTTCTCGTGGACGACACAACCTTCTTGGAGGGGGCTGGCCACCGCGCAGGCAGGCGCGTACAGATCCGCCGTCGCGTCCCGGTGCTCGCCCGGCCAGCGGGCCACGCCGACGGACAGTGCCGCGACGGCGGCCACCAGCATAAGGACCCGCCGTCGGCGCCTGCGGTTCGAGGCCTCCCGGTCGTTGGGGAAACCGGTCCACCTCGCACGCAGCCGACCTGGGGGGCGGCGCTCTCCCGAGGGGGTGTTCCTGCGGGGCGGTGGCACGGCGGGGGTGCCTGTGGTCTGCTGCGAGGCGATGGCGGCAGGCGTTTCCGGGGCGGAAACGGTGGGCGTGACACGTAGTTCTCCCGGTGCGCCGGCGAGACGGAGAACGTGAGCGGCGGTGGGGTGGACCTGCTCGGCGTTGAGCATCTCGACCTGGTGTCGGACGGTGGCCAGTTCGCGGGCGAGGTCCGCAGCCTTCTCGCGGACGCGGCTGTAGTCGTCCTCGATGCCGCGGCTGTAGGAGGCCGCGTCCCGGAGTTTCTTCTCCTGGACGCGGACCAGTTCCACCAGTCGGCCGCGTTCCTGCTCCGCGACCGTGAGACGGCTTCTCAGCGAGACCAGTTCCTCGGCCGTGGCCGCCTCCTGTCTCTCGGCGCGGACGCGTTCCCGGTCCAGCTCTTCGCGTGCGGCTTCCAGCTCCTTGTCGGCGGCGTCCGCCTCCGCGCGGCGCAGTCCACGTTCCTCCGCCAGGTCCGCGGCCGCGGCGCGCTCGCGCGCTTGTCGGACGGCCCGCTCCTGTTCCTGCTCCTGGATCAGCTGTGCGACCTCGGCTCGCAGCTTGCGGACGACGCCCTGGGTGTAGGCCAGCCGCACCGCAGGCTGTGAGCTGGTCCTCTGTGCCTCTTCCCGCAGTTCGTGCAGGCCTGTCCGTTCCCGGTCGTCCAGCGGCTGGCCGTGGTCGGCGAGGAAGGCGATGAAGAGGTCGAGGATGCGCTCGGGGGCGATCCGTTTGCCGGCCAGGTAGCGCGAGAGGGTGCCCTCGGCGATGAACAGGGCTGCGGCGAGGCGTTTCTGGGTGACGTCCGGCGGCCTGCCGCATGCCTCGAACAGGGCCCTCATCCTCTGCCCGTAAACCAGCGCGTTCTCATGGCCCTCATCGGCCTCGCCCATCGCTCCCGCCCCCCGGAAGTCCCTCCCGGCCAGACGGCCGTGGCCGCGATCCTCCCACCATGCCCGCTCCCGTGGTTACCAACCCCCGGAAAACAGCGGTTCCCGGTTCTGCAGGATCACGCAGGCCGCCACTGTGAAGGGACCACGACCGACCCGACGGAGGGGAACGAAGACCATGCCGAGACGACCAGCCCGGACACCGTCACCGTACTGGGGGCCCGCCGTCCTCGTTCCCGCGCTCGCCGGAGCGCCCTGGTGGGCCCAGGCAGGTGGGGTCCTGCTCGCTTTCCTCGCCACTACCGTCCACCTGGTCTTCCCCCAGGACTCGGCCGACCGCCTCGCATGGTGGAGAACCTTGTGGGAACGCTCACGCCCGCAGGACCCTGCCTCCCACGCCCCGCACGAGCACGGGAGCACAGCACGACGGGACACACCACCGGACGCCAGCCAGCCCTGAGAGCCAGGCCGACAAAGGGCGCGGGGGCGCCCGACCGGGGCGACCGCGGCGGCGCCCGCCGCGCTCCAGGCCCTCGTCGGACGCGCTGGAGCGCGACCCGCCCGCCTCACCCGGAGCGGCCCGCCTGCGGCGTTCGGATCCTGCCCCGCACGGGCGACAGGGTGTCCACGCACCCGGCTGCGGAGTGAGCACCCCACCGGGTCATGGCCTCAGAGGTTCTGCAGGCAGACCTGGTGCACGGTGCGGGCGGCATGCTCCGGGGTGGCGTGCAGGCGTGCTCCAGGGCGACCGGGTCGCCCATGAAGTGGCCCTCGCAGACCGCGAGTCGGGCCGGCGGACGGCCGGGCGGGTGCGCGGGCTCGCCGGGCGGCAGGCCGAGGAGGCGCACCGCACGGTGCCGGGGCGGGCGGCCGACGCCATCGCACAGGCCTGCGGGCGGGAGATCGTGCCGGGCGGGGAGGGGCAGCTGGACGAGGAACCGGCCTACGACCTCGGCACCGGTACCGTGACCGGCACTCCGCTCGCCAACGGGCTGCCCGAGCCGACGACCGGTGAGCGGGTCGCACCGGCGGCGGTGCGCGCGCCGGCCGCGGCGATACCCGGAGCGGTACTCGGCCATCTGGCACGCGAGCTGCCCGCACTCGCCGCCACAAGGGGCGCCGCCGTCGAGGCCGGCCGCACCGCCGCCCCAGGCCCGCCGCTTCAGCGCCCGACCCCCTGAAGAACACCGGCCTCGACGGCGGCCGGACCGGCTCGGTCGGGCCACGGGCACACGCGCACCTCCAGCCGCTCCAGCCGCTCCAGCCGCTGCGCACTGCCCGCACTCGGCGGCGTCCTCGCCGAGGCCCCGCGCGTCCAGCTCGCGGCCGAGCGCGAGGACGCCGCCGCGCAGGCACAGCAGCGCGCCGCTCGTGCCCGCTCCCGGGCCCCGGCCACCGCCCGCCGGGGCGGCCTCGCGGCGGCAGGCTCGGACAACGGCCGCCACAACAGGGGGCGGGCCGGAAGACCGGAATGATCACTCATGGCTGACACTCTGTCGTCACGCCATGCGACCGGTACCGACAGATCGGCCCGAGCTGGCGCAAGTCCTTGATCATGATCGCTTCAGGATGAGAAATGAGCGTGGTTTCCGCAGACCAGACCGGTAGCGGGATCATCGGAACCCTGCACCCACGCATAGGCCTGTGCGAGTTTCGCGAGCAGCCGGGCCGCTTCCTGATGCTCACCGGCCCGGCCGAGGTTCACTGCGTGGTGGTAGCGGGCGGAGAGGGTTCCGCGGTGGTCGGGACCCAGCACCCGCTCCTGATCCCGGGCCAGGTCACCGAGAAGGCCGATCGTTTCCCGGTATTCACCGGCGCTCCAGAGCTGCAGGGCGTGGTGATGGCGGACAGAGAAGGTCATGAGCTGGTCGGGGCCCCACACCCTGGCGTAGTCCTGGACGAGGTCCGCGAAAAGGCGGACCGCGCCCCGGCGATCACCGGCCTCGCCGAGATGCATTGCGTGGTACTGGCAGTTGATGAGGGTGTCGGGGTGGTCCGGGCCTATTACCTGTGCCTGCTCCTGGGCCAGGCCGGCGAAGAGACGGGCCGCCTCCCGGTGGTCACCGGCCCTGCCGAGCTCTATGGCGCACTGGCGGCGGGCGGTGAGACTGTCGTGGTGGTTGGGCCCCAGCACCCGCGCACGGTCCCGGGCCAGCCCCGCGAACAGTAGGGCGGCCTCCCTGTGATCACCGGCTGCGCCCAGGTGCACGGCACGGTCGTAGCGGCCGGCGGGGATATCGGCGTTCGGCAGGACCTTGAGGAGCAGTTGGGTGGCTGCCGGCCATCTGTCGGACCGGCGCCGGCCGGCAGGTCTCTCCGCGGCGACGGTGACGGCCGGGCCGGTGGTGGAGCCGGCCGGGCCCCTTCGGGAGCCCGGCTCCGAACGCTGTCCCCGAGTGCGTCGGTGATGCGCCGCAGGGTCTCGTCATCGGCGTCGTTGACGGCGGCCGCGCGAGCGAGGGCCCGGTCGACGACGTCGGCAGCCGGGTCCGTTACGAGGGACGCAGCACCCGGCGCCGTCTGCGCGGCACCGGCGGCCACCACCGGTGGTTCGGGATCGGGGCCGTCGGCGCGCAGCCGGTCGAGCTCGTCGGTCAGCTCGCGCACCTGGGCCTCGATACGGCGGGCGAGCTCATCCGTCTGCCTCTGTTTGCCCCGCGCCCGGTCGAGTTCCTCCTTCGCCCGCCGCTCCTGATCCAGCGCACGGGCGAGCCTCGCCTGTGTCTCCTCCAGTTCGCTGCGGTCGCCGACGCGGCCGAGGAGCCGGTCACGCTCCGCGGACAGGGCCTGCACCCTCCCCTCCAGATCGTTGATCATGGTCAGCAGAAGCATGACCAGCTGAATGGAGCTCTGCGCCGCCTGCTGGAGCTCGGCACGCTGTTCCAGGGAACGGGTCAGCTGCTCGTAGGTGTCCACCTGCCGAGCGCGCACCGACTCCAGCTCCCCGGCAAGGTCCCCACCGCCGTCCCGCCCGTCCCGGTTCTGCGGGTGCTCGGCCCCCTCCCACAGACGACAGGCGTCGGCCTCGTGCCGCTGCCGCAGAACCGGCTCGGGCACCGTCACCCGTACCAGCGCGACCACGAAGGCCCGCTCGGGCACCGGGTCGCCAGGGAGGAACGCCCCGACCCGCGACTTCGAGAAGGGAAGCCGCGCCGCAACCTCGGTCATCGTCAACGCAGACTCATCGACCCGCTTCCGCAGGAAGAGCGCCAACTCCTCCGCTTCGGGCGTTCGCGCCCGAACCGGCCCCCACGGCCTCCCCATACCCAACTCCCCTTCCTGGCAGGCCCCCTGGTCCGGACAATCCGGGACAACCCCGCGTTGTCCGGACCTTACCTGCGCGAACGTCTCCCCGGCTCGGGGACTGCCGCAACCGGTCCCACGCTGCTCCCAGGGCCGGTGACCGCCGGACCGATCCAAGGGGGCGAGCAAGCACGCCGCTGCCCCCTGCCCGCCCGATGGAGGATCACATGACGCCGTCCGACCCGACCCCGGGCACCCCGCCCACCGACCCCGCCCCGCTGCTGACCGTCCGTACCACCGTCGTCCTTCTCTCCGCCGCCGTCATCGGCCTCGTCACCGGCGGGCTCGCCTTCCTCGGCGGCGGGCCCACCGCCGGCGCGGTCCTGGCCGGACTGACCGCCTCCGGAGCGGGCGTGCCCGCCCTGCACAAACTGATCCGATAGTTCCCGGACACGCACACGGCAACCACCGGGTACACATCCCCGGCGAGCCGACCCGAACGCCGCCCAGGCCAGGAGCGGGCCGACACACGGACACGGCGTTCCGGCACCGCCGGAACGCCGCCACGGACACCGAACGCTGGACCACGGCGCAGCGCCACACCGGGGGCATGGCGACGGCACATCACCACCGGCCGGTCCTTGACCGCCGAGCAGCAGAAGAACCACCGGGCGCCGGGAGAGATCGCCCTGCGCCTCGCGCCCGCGACTTTGTGACCGAGCGCTTCAGTTGGCCAGTTGAGCAGCCGTTTCAAGGGTCTCTCTCGCGACGCGGCTCAACACCGCGCGAAGGCGCTCCCGCCCGGCCGCCACGCTCGCGTCCCACAGGCCCGCAGCGCTACCGGACGCCGAGAGGCTCTGAAGCCGCTGCTCGTCAGTCTTGAACACGGCACCCACGATGTTCTGGTCCAGCATGCCCATCGCAGTCAGAACCGCGTGGCCGCACGAGATGGCTTGGTCCGCGTTCCCAGAACTGCCGGCCCGCAGGGCATGGCGCAGGACCAGGCACGCGAAGAAGACGTACGTGTCGATGGTTTCAGTGATGCCGTCCTCGGCGAGCTGCAGCTCAGGGAAACGGTCCAGCGAGTGCAGCCGGTCGGCACTGTCGGACAGCGGGCGGTCGGTCTTCCACAGGTCGCCCACCGCCGCCACGTACAGGTCCACGTCGGTTTCCCGTGCCGCCTCGCCCGCCCGCAGACCGATGAACAATGGCGCCATCCGCTCGGCGCAGGCTGCAACGTACAGGCGAACCGCCTCGTCTCCCCCGGTCCGGAGTTCCTCCACAACGTCTTCCGCCACCAGCGTCTTCACACGTCGTCCTTTCTGTGGGTTCTGCTCAACTGGCCAGTTCAACCGCTCACCGGCCAACTGAAGCGCTCAGTCACATCTTTCGGCGACACGAGGGGTGTCGGGGCCTGGCTACAGCTCCAGGTCCATCCAGGCGATGTCGTTCAGGTCGACGTCCAGGCGCCGGGCGCGGCCGCCCTGGCGGAAGTAGTGCTCGCCGAGGGCGTCAGCCAGGATCTGTTCCTGTTCGGCCTGGGTGGCTCCGGCGTCGCGGGCCGCGTACAGCCGCTGGGCGACCTCGCCGGGCATCTTCTGCGTGATCGAACGCTGGCGGGGGTCGTCGGTGGAGGCGGCCGCCGCGCTGTAGCCGAAGGTCGCCTGGATGTGGAGCATGAAGCCGCGCTGCTCGGCGTCGCGGCGCACCCGCTTCCTCACCCGCGGCTGCCAGGTGGCCCGCACCGCGCGCTCGACCTTCGCCGCGTTCGCTTTGGTCATCGGGATGTCGCCCTTGAGCTCGCCCTCGGCGGCGGCCTTGAGGGCGTGCACCCAGCGCTGCGCGGTGCGCACCGAGACGCCGGCCGCGCGGGCGAGAGCGGTGGTGTCCTCCTTGGCGACCTTCTCCCACAGGAAACGCACGCGGGTGTTGAGGTGCGCCGGGATGGGGCGGGTGCGCTCGGCGCGCTCCAGGCCCTCGTCGATCTCCCCCACGGGGCATCAGGTCCTTCCCCGCCCCGGGCCGGGGCGGCTCGTGTTCGTGTGGCGGTGGGGTGGGCGGCCCGCCGGGCGGGTGGCGGCGGGCCGCGCAGGTGCTACTCGTCGGCGGACACCTGACCGCCGGTCTTGATGTACCGGGCCGGGTTCGCGTCGTCGGCGATGAGTTCGGCGATCTCAGCCATGGGCCGGGAGCCCTCGAACTTCACCATCCCGGGGCTGACTCCGAGGCGCAGGGAGGTGGTGAGGGTGCCGTCGGGCTTGGTGAGGATGTCCAGGGCGCCGGGGCCGGGGGCTGCGAAGACGGCGCAGTCGGAGAGGACGGCGAAGCAGCGCAGGCCGGTGTCGGCGGCCATCTTGCACAGTTTGCGGTGGAGGTTGACGGTGGCGGTGTCGATGACCAGGGCGCGCATCAGCGGGTCCCAGGTCGCCCGCTCCAGCGCCGGCCAGCGTTCGCCCGGCTTGTAGCCGTGCCCGCGGGGGCGTTCGCGCATCTTGCCGATGGTGCCCTTGGCGGTCTGCTTGATCGCGGTGAGGACGGCGAGCTCCGCCGGGTCGCCGGCGGTCTTGAGGTTCGCCATGGCGTCGAGGAACGCGAGCGGGTCGGTGCCGGCGAGGTCGCCCGGGATGCCGAGGGCGGCCATCGTGTCCAGGTACGCGGCGCGCAGGTGCTTGTGCCACGGGTCCAGGTACGGGCCGCTCTCGTGGCGCAGCCACCCCTCGGCCGGCCGCACGGCGGCACCGAGCTCGACGGCGTAGGCGACCTTCACCGTGGAGTACCAGGCCGGCCCGGTCGGCCGGGAGCCGTCCGCGGAGAACGGGCTGGGCAGCAGCGGGTCCGTGTCGGCGTGGGAGAGGTCGACCAGCCAGGAGCCGGGCACCGTCTTGTCGAAGGCGGGGTTCAGCTCGTGGACCGGGCCGGACAGCGGCAGCGACAAGCGGCCGGCGGCCGCGAGGAAGGCCATGTTCACATCGAGGCCCACCGCGAACGGCGCCGCAGCCTCCTCGTCGGTCAGGTCGCGGTGCCAGTCCCACGCCTCGGTCACCAGCTCGCCGCCCGGCTCCCGGTCCTGGGCAAGCGGGTGGACGTCCGGGACCTCCGGCGGCGCCGGGTCAAACGCCACCTTCGGGCGGGAGCCCTCCACCGCACCCGACGTCCAGCCGGCCTCGGTGCGCACCGCGCGGGTGGGCGGGCGCAGCGCGGTGACGAGTTCGAGGCCGGAGACGGCGGTGGAGCCGCGCGGGGTGAGGACGCGGGTGGCGTAGGTACCGAGCAGGCGGGCCAGACCGGGGGCGTCCAGGCCGTCGGGGATGGCCCAGCCGCCGCTGGCGAGGGCGCCCCAGCCGGGGATGCACAGCTGCACGCAGACCCGCTTGCCGTCCTCGGGGATGCGGTAGACCCTGGCCCACGGGCCCAGGCCGCGCTGGGTGAGCAGCCAGCCGGCCTTCTCCAGTGCCTTGACCGCCCTGTGGGTCTTCGGCAGCGCGCCCAGGCGCTGCACGAAGTCGCGCTTCTCGTCGCGGCCCGTCGCCGGGAGGCCGAGTTCGGCGAGCGCGGCGTCGGAGACGACGACCAGGGCGTCGCCGTCCTTGCCGTGCCGGTGCAGCCGCGGCGAACCGAGCCTGGTCTCCAGCGCCCACTCGACGACGTCGGCGAGCGTACGCCCGGCCGGCGCGGCCGGCGCGGGGGTGCCGTCGGCGAGGTAGGCCACCACGGCCTTGCCCGACGGTGCGACGTCCAGCACCGCCAGCGGGCCGGCCGGGAACCTCGCGGCCGCGGCCGTCTCCCAGTCCGACGGCCCCTCCGCCTTGGCGGCCGGCTTCCTCGCCGGGGCCTTGCGCGCTGGGGCCTTCGGAGCCCGCGCCGAGGAGGCCGGGCGCGACGAGGCCGCGCGGTGCGGCGTGTTCGCCGGTCCGGGCGCGGGGGCGGTCGGCGAGGCCGTGGCAGCCGCGGGAGCGGACACGGGGCGCTCGGCGGTGACGGCCTCGACGAGCACGGCCGCAGCGGCCGGACCGGCCTGGAGAAGTCCGGCGACGCCGGTGTCGGGAGTGCACCAGCCGCCCACGTGCATCGGCCGGCCCTGCGCGCGATACGGCGTCAGCCGACCGCACCGCACACACGGCGCCGACGGACCGGCGACCAGCTCCCCGCCCGCCGTCCGGTCCAGCTCCACCACCGCCCGGTCCCCGCCCCCGCCCCCGAACGCCGCCGGTAGCGCCGGGACAGGCGGAGTAGCAGCGGAGGCAGCCGGAGCCGGCGCCGGAAGCACCGCAGGCGCGGGCACAACGGCCACCGCCGGAGCACCCGGGGCCGGGGCGGCGGCCGGCCGGTCGACGAGCCGCACGAGACCGGCGGCCTGCGCACGGCGCAGCCACTCGGACGGTTCGACCGTGCCGTGCTGCAGCGCCAGCGTCGCCAGGAACCGGATGTACACCTCGCGCTTCGGCGCGCGGGGCTCGGTCGTCCCGGCCTCCCAGCGCACGATCGTCTCCCGCCGCGTCCTCAGCGCCGCCGCCAGCTCCTCCTGCGTGTACTCGCCGGCCTTGCGCAGCCGCTCCCGCTCCGCAGGCACCGGCAGGTCCTCCACCGGCTTCGGCCGCGCCAGCAGCGCATCGATCGACGCGAACAGATCCTCACTCATCAACACCTCACCTCCAGCCCGCACCCTACCGTGAAAGTAACTTACGGATCACACAATTCAAACGAACATCACCAGTTCAGGGTATGACGGATGTCGGGTCTCAGGCGATCTGGTCCCCGTCTCAGATGATCTGGTCTGATTCGCTCGTTGTCTCAGATGGGTCCGTTGCTGCCGACTGTTCTCATCCAGTCGAGGCAGCGTGGGCGTGCTGAGGCGGGCGTACAGTTGGGCCGCTCATGCTCATGCGGCTGTGAAGGAACGGCGACTGTGCACCCTGACGTGGAGCGCCTCATGGCGCTGATGCCGCCCGGCCCGGAGGACGGGGAGCGAGTCGACTGGCTGGAGGTTGAGCGGGAGCTCGGGTGCGAGTTGCCGGCCGATTTCCGTGACCTTATCGCCGTCTATGGCGTGGGCACTGTCGACGAGTGTCTGATGGTGCTCCCAGCTGTGAGCGGAGAGCACGAGTCGGGGATCGCGTCCGTGGGTCAGATGACCCCGACTCCTGAGAAGACCGCGTGGCTTTTGCACACGAAGTCCCGCTATCCACTGTGGCCAGAGCCCGGGGCGCTGGTGTGCGGGCTCCGCTTGGTGGACGGCAACGGCGACCTGTGGGGTGCCGTCTACTGGCGCACGACGGGGTCCGTTCCCGAGCAATGGCCGGTTGTCCTGTGGGAACGTCCCCGCCCCTTCGTCGAATTCGATCTGAGCATGACCGGCCTCCTGGTGAAGTGGCTGACCGAGGCCTCGAACATCGACTTCGATCGGCGCTTGGTCTTCGGGGCTCCCCATTCACGGTTCATCCACTGGCGTGTTGAGCGCGAGATGCGCGAGCAGGGCCTCGACCCTTGGGAGTACCTGGAGCCGCTCTATATCGAGGCGAACGAGGCATGGGAGGAGCAGAACCTGACGCCTCGTCCCGGGGCGTGACTGTTGTTGCGTCCATTGCAGTCCGCCCAGGTCAGCGGCACCCATCCCGACCAAACTCGTCGCGGCAGGAGAAGTGCCACCGTCGGTGACGGGCGGCAGGCTGCGCCCATGAGCTATGGCCTTGCCGTGCGGGAGGGCGAGCGGCCGGTGGATGACGCCGCCGCAGCCCGGTGCTTCACCGATTTTTGACCACCCGGCCTTGGTATCAGCTCGAAACGGCGTCACCAGACCAGATCGACTGAGACAGCACCCGGCATCCAACCCTCCGGGACCGGATCAACCGAGATTCTCATCAGCCCGGCGTCTCAATTGATCTGGTCGCCGCAGGTCACAGCCCTACCCGCAGACCGGATCATTTGAGACGGGACAACGGATGGTGGCTTCTGCCACTCGACCGGCGCAGCCCGGTGCAACGCAAGGTGCAAGACTGCGGCAGCAGAGCGGCGGGGCGCGGCAGCGGGAACCCGCAGATCCAGACGACGTTCCAAAACGGCGGATCGGCCGTCGTTAGGCTGACGGCATGACAGGCCTACTGCGGTTCGGCCCGCTGCTGGCACACCTGACGGGCCAGCGGGCGCTCGACTGCGCCACGCTCGCGGCGGCGGCCGGCACCGACCCGGCAGATCTGCCAGCCGTGCTCGGCGGGCAGGCGCCGAGCGGACGGCTGCTCAGAGACCTCGGACCGGTACTCGGCCTGCACGCCGCCGACCTGTTCGTCCTCGCCGGACACCCGGTGCCCGACGACCTGACGCCGATCACCTGCAACCCGAACTGGTCGATCGGCACCGTCGTCTACAACACGATGGTCATGCCCGCCGAGAACCGGCGACCGCTGCTGGACGCGATCCGAGCCCAGCCCCTGGTGCGACGCGAGGGACGTGGCGGGGTCGACCGGCCGTAGCACCGGTACGAGCCGGACTTCGGCGCGGTGCTCCTGCAACTCGCCCACAGCCGGAACCTCACCTGGACGGGCACGGCCAAGGCCCTGTATGCGGTCACCGACGGACGGATCTGCCTGTCACCGTCCACCATCGGCGGGATCGGCCGCGGCACCGTCGAAGCAACCCCCGAACTGGTCGCCGGCCTCGCCGGCGTGCTCGGCATCCCCGCCCCCGGCCTCGCAGCGCTCGGCGGCATCCACCTCCCAGACGACCTGCCGCCCGCTGCGACGTCAAGCAAGGGGGTCGAGCGGCCCGAGAGCATCGTCGGACGGGACCGGGCCGGACCCTGACGAGGCCGTGGGAGGGCATCTGTGCCGTGGTTGTCAGGTGGCGGTGGGGACGTGGGGCGCTGCTGCGAGCTGGGCCATCGTCCGGAGTTTCGCGAAGTAGGAGGCGCAGTACTCCTCGTTGATGCGAGGAACGGTCTTGTCGAGGTCAGCGATGCAGCCCCAGAGGTAGGCGATGCCGCTGTCGTCGAGTCCGCCCTTCAGGTCCCTCTGCACGAGGCCGGCGACGTCGGCGTCCAGGAGGACCAGGTCCACGCCGTCGAAGTCCACGCCGCGGAAACCGTCGGGGAACGGTGCGCGCAGGTGGTCCTCCCACAGCCGGGCGAGTGCGCCTTCGGGCTGTGCTCCGCCCGCGTCGGCGGCTGTTGTCTCTGGCGCGGGCGGTGGGCGAAGGAGCAGGGAGACGGCGTCGAAGACGGCGCGCAGCATGGCGAGGGCCCGGAGCGGGCGCAGGGCGGCACTCGAGGCGGTGCCCTGTGCGAGCCTGTCGCGCAGCAGTCGGCCGCGATCGAGTTCGGCGGCGAGTTCGGCCGTGATGAGCCCTGCGTCCGTGGCCCGCTCGATGAGGGCGTGGAGCAGTTCGTTCGTTGTCGTACGGTCAGCGAGGACGTGCTCCAGGGCGAACAGGGAATGCGTGACGGCGACGGTGGCGAACTCGTACCGGTAGTAGGAGTGCCGGATGAGTTCGCGGGAGGTCTCCAAGGCGCTCATGACGTACATCGACGCGCCGTGGGGCAGAACGAGGTCGCCGACCAGGGCGTGCATCTGCGCATAGTCGAGAACGAGGTCGCCGGCGCGCGGGTCCCGTAACGGCAGGAGGAGCAGGTCGGGCGGCGGTGGCAGGGTGTTCACCGGTGCAGTCTTGCCGCCGGAAGGCTGTCCGTGCCACCGGGTTTGCCCAGGGCAGCGGGGTGGGGCCGCTGCCGTACCTCGCCGGCGGGTGCGGCCGTGAAGCACAAGGCTCGGCCCCGCCACCACCGGCTCCAGGTTCGCGGTGAGGCGCCGAACCGGGCACGTCGGGGTGAACGGCGTGGTGTCCGATGCCTCCGTCAGTACCCACAGGCCTGCGGAAACCCGCAGCGGCCCGTCCGCGTCCGGATCGCCCGTCACCGTACGGCGCAGCACTGGAGCACTGGCAGCACGCCCCGGACGGCTTCCGGCACCCGGGCGCACGGGGCGTACGGCACCGGGCAGGGGCCGGCGGGCACCAGCACCCGACGCCCTCGCGCCCCACCCCCGGGAAGCCGGAGCGCATCAGGCCTCCACACTCCGACCGGCCGGCGGTGCGGCGCTTCCGGGCGCCGGGGTCGGGATCGGCGCCCGGAGTCGGCGCCGGGCCCCGTCCGACCACCTATCGCCCCGAAACCCTGCCTCGCCCAACCCACCAACCCCCCAGCCCAAAGGCACCACCACAGCGTAAAAACCCCCGCTATGCTCGGGACGCCAGAGCCAACGTCAGATCGTCCTGAACCAACAGATCTCAATGAAATCCTTCACGGTGGACTTCCGTTCCATCTCATCAGAGATCCTGGACAAAGTTTCGGCCCTGGAAAGCCTCCACGGAATCAGATCCTCGCCAGGGTTGGGGCTGACGTCCCCGACAGTGACCCCACGGTCAATCATGTCACCGATGATCCGCAAGGTGAAACTCCTGATCTCCCCCTCCGTCGCATCCTCACCTGCAAGGCTCTCCGCAGACCAGCGGACGGGATGGAAGTAAACGAGAGACATCTCGGCATAGTCGACCAAGTAGTCGATTTTCTCCTGATAAGTATCACTATTAGACATAATGCTGCACCTGAAGGTCATCTGCTAGAGCGCCGCCGGGAGGTCGACGGCATGGACACTCGCGCGGCCCTGGAGATCGGCGTAGGCGCGCGGGCCCGGAGCCCGCGCGGGTGTCAGAGTCCAGCGGGGCCCGGGGACGGGGACGCAGAGGCTGCGGCCCCCGGGGAAGTGGCAGCCGTCGGCGACGACCGCGATCCAGGGGTCGGGGTCGGCGGGGTCGACGTCCACGCACGCGCATGCCGCCCAGGGGGCCGTCGTACAGCTCCACGCTCACTGTCTCCACAGAGGGCGACTGTAGCGGCGGGCGGTGCACCCCGCGTCCGGCCGCACGCCCCGGCACAGCGCAGCGCCCAGGTCCCGACCACGGCCCGGCACCCACCACCACGACCACCACCAGAAGAGCAGGAGCAGGGGCCACAGGAGGGATGCCGGAATTTCCGGCCCCTCCCACAGACCGTCCGACCTGCGGCGGTACCGGGACCGGCCCGAGGCCGGGGGTGCCCGCGTCAGGAGTCACGTCAGAACCCGGGGCAGGGGTCACGTCAGGAGCTGCGTCAGGACCCGCGCCGGGCGGCCCCGGCCGGGCCGGCCGCCCGCCGACCGGTGGGCACCCCGCCCGGCCGGGGCGAGAAGGAAAAGGCACAATGCAGCGTCCCCCGGACCGCGCGCACCCCTCCCCCCATGCGATCGGCAAAAAGGCGGGGGCGTACAGAGGCAAGTCGGCACCCAGGCGGCGAACAAACCGGCGCCGGCCTGCGCCTTCTTTTCCTTCCGGATTCGGCCCGGCACCCCAGTCGAAACCAGAGAAGAAACCGGAACGAAACCGGCTGCAAAACCGGAAGGGAAACCAGATAGGAAACCGGAAATGAGCTCATTGGCGGGTGATCGCGATGCTGTTGATGATTTCCATCCTGACGACGACGGTCCGGCTTGCGGTGTCGGCCCAGGTCTGTCGTTGCGGGCGGACCACGGGCCGGAGCCGGCTGGCGGCCCTTCGTCGGTGGGCCGGTGGGGCGGCCTGCGGGGGGCTGGGGCGGGCCCGGTAGTTTCGGTCGTGCCGGATCCAACGAGTGGTCCCGGCCGGGGACCGCCGGACGGCGGCGTGTCGCCGAGGACCGGCTCCGGGGGCGCCGTGCGGGGCAGTTCCGCACCTTTTCGGGGGCGGGGGGCCGGTGGGCGCCACCCGCCCCCCCGGGGGGCTGCGCCGGTACCCCGCACGGGCCACCGGGGCCGGCCGCCAGGGCGGTGGTTCGGTGGGTCTCCCGGCGTGCTCGTTGCGTGGTGCGGCCGTTGACCAGGGCATGGGAAATTCTGAGAAACAGGACGCGGGCCGGCGGCCGCACGGCTGAGCGGGCTCTGGGATACACCTCCTGTCGGGGTGCTGCTGGTGCAGGCCGAGGCCGGGGCTGTTGAGACTGCGGCCTCAGGCCTGCGGCGTATGGCACCGCCGGCCGACCTGTCCAGGGCGGAGCGGGCGGTATGGCGGCACGCCGCCGAGGCAGCCGAGACCGCCATGCGCAGGGCAGCCGACGACTGGGCCGGCGGGCCTCCCGCCGAAAGGGCGGGGCCCAAGGGGGCGGGGCCCGCGGACGGACGGCCGGCAGCGCTCTGAGTACCGCCCGAACCGTCACGGTGACCGTTCGGCGAACAGAGCTCCGGGGGCTGCTGCGGGGCGGGCCGTGCCGGCCTGGGAGGATCGGGTGGGCGGTGCGCGCCGCTCCCGATTGCCTGTGCGCGCGCACCGCCCGCCCGCAGCCCGGGGCCGCTCAGGCCCTGCGGTGGCGCCCGCCCGAACCCGGCAGGCCCGCGGCGGACACGGGCCCGCCCCGGCGGTGGCGCACGGCCGGCGCCGGGCGGGTACCCGGCACGGCACGGTCCGCCGCGGTGGCGAGACCGGCCAGGGCGGGAACGCCGACCAGAGCGGCGACATCGGCCGTCAGGGTGCCGCACTGCGTGCAGGCGCCCGGCGCGGCCGACACCCCCGGCCCGGCCAGCGCCTGGACCATCAGCAGCGTGCGCGCACAGTCCACGCAGCCCAGCGGACCCGCACCCAGTTCCGGGCACACCTCCACCCGGCCGAACCCGAAACCACCACCGAGATCGTCGTCGTTCACAGGCGGACCAACGAACCGGCCCCGCCCCGGGTGACGGCCACCACCCGGACCCGGACGACGCCCTGGCGGCCGGCGGGCGCCCTGGTACCCGGCAGACCGCCGGGTACCAGGGCCGGCCCGGCCCCCGCGCGGCCGCTCCACCAGCCCAGGCCCAGGCCAGGGACCGGGGCCGGGCCTGGGCCGGGGCGCCCGCCGACCGCACGCACGCAGCCTCCACACCACCGGACCCAGGGCCTACAGGACACCCCGAGTACTGCTCCGCTCCCGTGCCGAAGACCCCGTGGAGAGAAGCAGTCGGCCTGTTCGAGGACCCTTGCCCGTAGGGGCTGACCTGCGATTTCAGTGACTTTGAAGGGTCGTCCCGAAGCAACCTCCGGGGCAACCCGGTGGGCATGTGCTTTGCACGGCAGGTGGCCTACCTTGCAGGCTGGTTGGCCAGGCTGTTCAGCGTTGTTGGCCAGGTGCTGCTGGCCTGCACCGGGGCAGCTCGAACCGCGGTGACCCGCGACGATGGATGCATGCCTGCCGTATCCATCGAGCCTCGACCCCTCAACGCCTCTGAGCGAGCCGTGCTGAAACACCTCCTGGAAGCCGACTTCGCCGGCGCTGCGGCGCTGCGTGGCCAGCTGGACCACACCGAGGTGGTCGCCACCTGGGGCCCCGGATCGGTGAGCGTCGACCTCCGGGTGCGCGGACTGGAACAGCACCCCGCCGCGCCATCCACGCTCCTGCCGACCGGCGCCGACGTCTACGACTGTTCCGGCCAGTACATCGGCGAACTACTGCTCTGGGCAGAGGGAGGCACGACCCTGTCGGCCCTGGAGTACGCCTGGGTCACCGACGACGCGCCGACCTCCCTGCCATCCGTCGACCAACTCCGCTGAGCAGCTGACAGCTGCTCAGAATCGGCACCGCTGGCCTGGCCAACCACGGTGCACCGTTTGGCCAACGAGCGTGCAAAGGCACATGACGGGGCCTGATGGGATGGGCACGGGCGGCCCGGGGAGGACCGGGGTGGGCGGTGCGCGCCGCTTCCCCGTTGCCCGCGCGCGCACCGCCCGGGCTCAGAGGATGCCCTGGTGGCGGGCCAGGCGCAGCAGGTCGATCGCGCGTCGGGGGTGGTCGGCGAGGAGGACGTGGTGGTCGTCGGCGTCGAGGAGCAGGTGGGCGCGGCGTCGGTGGCGGCCCAGCCGGAGAGGCCGGCCGGGCTGTCCTCGACCAGGCCGAGGTGGTGTCCGTGGTGGGCGACGGCGATCAGGTCCGGGTGGGTGGTCCAGCCGTGGGCGGTGAGGCCGTCGCCGAGGTCGCGGGCGAGGTCGGGTGGACGGCGGGTTGCTCACGGCGGTTCAACGAGTCCGGGGGTGGCCCGGTGGCGCAGGCTGCTCGCCGGGCGGTGCAGCCGGCACCGCCGGACGCGAAGGGACCAACAGCCCGCCGAAGGCGCGGACCCCGAACCGACCATAGCCACCAAGACCAGGAAGGAGAAGAAGGGGTTGTCGGCATTTCCCGGCCCCTCCATACAGGCTCTGGCCTGGGGTGACACCCTGCGGAGGCGAGTCGTCGGGTGCTCACACGACACCCGGGTAGGTGCCCTGCAAGGCGCCTGACAGGGTGTCTGGGAAGACACCTCACAAGCTGCGCGGCCGACCAGCCGAGGACCGGGACGGCGTCGACGTCGACCAGTCCGTCCTCCAGGACCTGGCACACCAGCAGGAGGGCGAACTCGGCGATGCTGGGCTGCGGTCGGCACGCTCGGCGACGAAGTGCAGTCACGGGCTGGGGGTTTCGATGGCCGGGGTGACGGATCCGGGGTCGTTGGCGTTGGAGCGGGGGTGAGCAGCACTGCCTCTGCCCGCCCGCGGCGCGGGGGCGCCGGGTTGGGGCCGTGCATCGCCGGGCGGGCCCTCGCCGTCGTGGGCCGGGCGCCGCGGTCCCCGCTTCCCTGGTCGCAGGAGGCGGTCGACGACGGGCTGCAGAACGTGTTGGCGACCATCGGCGGCTGGCGGCCGCACGGTGGGAGGCCGTGTTCGAGGACCTGGACGAGGACGTCCTCGGCGAGGTCGCCCAGGAGGCTCGCCAGGACGGGCAGGGCCCTGCTGGGGGCCGTCAACGTCTTCGTGCAGGGCCTGGTCCGGCAGTTGGAGGACTGGAAACAGGCCGATGCCGCGCTGGCGAAGGCGATGGAGGCGAAGGCGCTCGGGCGGCCGTTGCCGGTGTGTGCGGCTGATGCCCTGGCCGCCGAGCGGGGCCGGCTGTGGGGCGCGCGGCAGGCCCTGTTGGAGGCTGTTGCCCGGCCGCCACGGCAGCCCGGCGCCCTGGTGACCCGGCGGCGGCCTCGCACTTCTATGGTCGGTTCTAGGGTGACGGGATGTCGCTACGTGCTGAGGTCCGATACAGGCGGGACCGGATCGAGCCCCCCGACCATCTCAACTCCCTGGAGGACGTCGACGTCCTGATCGACGAGCTCCTCGCGGGCCCGGTGAACGAGAACCTGGCCCAGATCATCCACCTGGACCGGGAAAGGATCATCATCGGGGGCCCCGCCCGCCCCGGGACGGAGATCCCGGACCACGAGCTCCAGGTCGGAGTGGACAAGGAACTCCAGGTGGGGGTTCTGCTCTTCATCGACCGCAGCGGGAACTTCGTGACCGCCGGCCCCGCAGATTCGAGGAACGCCCCCGAGTACTACCTCGCCGGACACTGGACCCAGTTCCCGGACCAGGTGGAAATCCCCCTCGACCTTGTCCGGGAGGCCGTGAAGGAGTTCCTGTCGTCAGGAGGACAACGCCCCACCTGCGTTCCCTGGAAGAACCAGTATCTGGACGACTAGTAGTGCTTTGTTAGGTGGTGCCGTAGGGCTGCCATGGGGTGGGTTGTCGGCAGGTGGGGCAGGTTCCGGTCCATGTCGCGATGAGAAGTTGGAGGAGGTCCAGGGCCTGGCCGAAGGTCAGGCCCTGGACAGGGCTTTTGGGAGGGTGCGCTGTTCGGTGAGGAAGAGGTGGGCGGCACTGACGAGGGTGACGTGGCGGTGCCAGCCGGTCCAGGAGCGGCCCTCGAAGTGGTCCAGCCCACCGCAAGCACCAGGCCCAGGAGAAGCAAAAGGCCGGCGCGGGCTGGGTGGACAGCGGCCACGTCTTCACCCGGCCCGACGGTCACCCCATCGAGCCTGCCACTCTCACCCGCCACTTCAACGCACTCCTCCGCCGAGCGCACCTGCGCCAGATCCGCTTCCACGACCTCAGGCACTCGACCGCGACCCTCCTCCTGGAACAGGGCGTCGAACTCGTCGTCATCAAGGAACTCCTCGGCCACGCCCACATCGGCGTCACCGCCACCGTCTACGCCCACGTCCGACTCCGCCTCCAGCGCGACGCCATCGACCTCCTCGGTCGCACTCTCGGCAAGCTCTCCGAGGCCGGCACCGATCCCGACGACGGCGACGACCCACCGCTTTGTGCAGCACCCGTCCGCTGACGTTGCCGTCAACTACTGCCGTCAAGACGCCAAGAAGCCCTTCCGGAACCAACTCCGGAAGGGCTTCTGTGTTAAGCGGGTGCGTACTCCAGAAGAGCAGGCATTGAACGGTGATCAGTGCCTTCCATTGTCATGATCACTCGCCTTTCGCAAGTATCGCCGAGCCACTTCATGAATCTCTCTACCGACCGGAAAGAAGCCTCGTCCGACACGTCCCCGGGATCGAAGGTGAATTCGACCTCCTCCATGTCAAAGAAGTAGCACGTGAACCATATGCCATCAACAAGGATCGCCAATGTAGCCGAAGCTTCCCCATCAATAGCAAGTGATTCAAACAGCTCCCTCGCGTTGTTCAGAACTCCCGGGGGCTCCTCTGAAAGGGTCGTGGTGAACGACACCTCCCACTCAGAAGATGAGAGCGAAGAGATCATCCGCTGCCAGTCCTCAACGCTGGCGTCAAGGATGCAGAGATCACGCAGCGCCCCGTCTACCAGGAAGTCCTCACGTTGATAGCGCATCCTTGCTTCTCCATTTCTCGGCTCGATTAGAGGAACCCTTCAAAGGTGAGATTCCCGCCACGCATGCTCCACCGCGCACCCCAGCCACCAGGCATCTTGATATCTCGAGTGACGCCGCCATAATGGGCGGATGCCGATGTATCGAGCATATCGGTGGCGTTCGGGTGCGAGAGGATCTCCTGAATCATCTCATCGGCAATCTCGGACCTCTGGCTATTATTTACCTTGCCGAATTCATATCGATCGACATGCGCCTGCCCGCGCTTAGCGATATTTCCAGGGCTGGGATCTCCATGCTTCTGAAGAGCTCGACCGGCGGGCGTCAACTGACCCTTGGCATTTCCCGTGGCTGCCGCATAAAGGTCGTCGGCACTTGCATTTCCACAGTTATGAACCAGGACCGGCGTGGTGCCTGCGAGGACATAGTACGTGTGCTACGCGGCCCCTCTCTACCTGCTTTTTCGCAGGTCAACGGTGGTTTGACGGTCCCTCGGTGTCCGTGGATGTGCGCTGAAGTCCGTGGTTGTTGCCGTCGCCGCTGCCGTCAGAGGTGTAGACCAATCGCCCTCGCCAACGGCGGCGCGCGTGATCCTACTGCCAAGCTCCGGGCTCGGCGCGGACGATGGTGCGGGTGGTCTGCTCGTACGACTGATGTCCGGTCTGCGCGCAGTGTCCGGCGATCCAGCGGGTGAGTTCCTCGGGGGTGTGCAGCTCGCCGGACGCGGCGGCGCAGTTCCGTTCTTCGCCGGTGACGCAGACCGCTTCGAAGGTCGGCAGCGCCATGGGGTCGGTCCCGGTGGTCACGTGGTACTCGCGGAAGCGGTAACGGGTGGCCTTACCCATCAGCCTTCCTCCTGTCCGCCAAGGGGGCTGGCGTTCGCAGGTTCACCCTCCTCGGCCGCCTCCTCCTGCGGCACCGGGATGCGCTCTCCGCGCGACTCGGCGACCCTGAGCGCATCCGACAGGGCCTCGGTCAGCCGGCAGGCGAGCCAGCGGTATTCGATAGCCGACTGCGCCTTGGCTCCGGGGGCCAGGATGCCCCGGGCGTACTCCAGCAGCTCCTGACCCATGCCGAGCTGCACGGTTTCAATGCCGTCGGCGAGCGTCGAGATGTAGCCCTTGCCGTCGGTGCTCACGTAGCAGGGGCGCCCGTCCTCGGTGGTCCATGGCAGCAGGCGGGGTCCCGCCATGCCCGACGCCGCTTCGTGCAACTCCCTGCGACGCAGACGGTCCGCGTCGCTCCTCGGCATGCCCATAGTGGATCTCCGGCCTTGGTCGCTGGAATAGGACACGGCGACCGTAACGACCTGACTACACGTCAATCCACGGGCCCAGCAGGGCAGATTGCAACGTAAGGTCCGTGAACTGCCACGCTGCTTAGCAGCTATCCGACGACGCCCAGGTAGCTGGCCATCTCGCGCATGTCGCTGGTCAGGGTGCGCTTGCGCTTGCTCAGGATCTCCTGCATCGTCTCGGCCGCCGAGTTCTGGTGCCTCAGCCACTCGGGGGCGACTTCACGAGCGCGGGTCAGCTCGTCCATGGCAGCCGACAGGTCACCGGTTCGCGTGTGGGCGCGCGCCATGTCCAGGGTGAAGCGGTTCCCGTCGTTCGTGCTGGGCCTGCCCAGTCGCTTCCACACCTTCGGCGACAGCTCGACCTCTTCGCCTGCCTTGCGCACCACCGCGCGGGCGTCACCGACGACCATGGAGTCTTCGAGCGCCTTGATGGCGGCGGTCACCGGTCCGAAGACAGACCAGTGCCGGGAGACGTTGCGGTGCGCCGTGCCGACGGCGGCTGCCGCCACCCGCGCCGCCCTGCGGTACTCCTTGGCCTCGTCCGGGCGGTTGTTGCGTGCCGCCGCGGCTGCGGCCTCCATGGCCAGACCGCCCCACACCGCGTAGTGGTCGGGCTCGGCGCCGGT
The DNA here is from genome assembly GCF_042261735.1 of Kitasatospora sp. NPDC056327. Lineage (NCBI taxonomy): Bacteria > Bacillati > Actinomycetota > Actinomycetes > Kitasatosporales > Streptomycetaceae > Kitasatospora > Kitasatospora sp. NPDC056327. The sequence goes on from NZ_JBHJRC010000020.1 coordinate 52,285, forward strand.
GATCTTCGGCTCCACCACGTCCATGCTCTGTGCGGCGATCCGCTCCGCCTCCTCCAGCCGGCCTTGCCGCACCAGCAGCCAGCACATGCAGCCGACTCCGGAGCCAGCCGCGAGCAGGTCCCCGCCCTCCCGCGCGTCCGAGATGGCTCCTCGCAGGGCCGTGTAGGCGATGTCGTACTGCCTCACCTGCGTGAGGTACGTGCCGGCCAGGCGCAACGCCTCGGCGCGGGCGAGCAGGGCTTGTTGGTGCTCTTCGCCGCTGTCGTAGTGGGCGACGGCCCGCGCGGCGTCCCGCAGCAGACCGGGCAGTTGGGCGGCGACGCTCTTGTAGCTGTCGGAGAAGTACAGCACCCGCGCGTCTCGAACCGTTCGCGCGTAGGCACGCAGGTTCGGTTCCTCGCCCACGGCCTGGGCGTCCTGGTCCACCAGCCCCACCGCCGGGGTGAGCGCGGCGCGAAGCTGGATGAGGTTGAGCCGGTTCGGCTCCTCCGCCCGACCCACGGGCTCCGGTGCGTCGGACGCGATGAGTGCCGCCGTGGGGATGCCCAGAGCGCGGATCGCCCCGATCAGGACCGGGGCGATCTCGTTCACGTCCTTCACTTCTTGCCTTCCACGCTGTAGATGAAGCCGAGGGCGAACCGGCTGTCGGCGCCGGTCGGAACGGGCATCGGGTATGTCAACGTCTCTACAGTGCAGATCACTTGACCGTCTCCAGGCGGCCCGCCCGGTAGGCGATGCCCTCGGAGAGCTGGCCGTTGAAGAGCCGCGCCCACGGGGTGGCGAACAGGTCCACCGGCCGCACCATGACGCCCGGCTTCAGCCCTTCGGGAAGACCGGACTGGGCAACGGTGAGCTTCATGATCTCCGCGGCTGGGAAGCCGCTGGCTACGTCCTGGCCGTCGGCGACACCCGCAAGCGCGTCCGCGTCTACGGCAGCACCCGCAAAGAGGCCCTGGCCAAGCTCACCGAGAAGATCGCCACCAGCAACCGCGGCGTCCCCGCCCCCTCCGCGCAGGGCAGCGTCGCCGCGTTCCTCACGTACTGGCTGGAGACCGTCGCCGTCCACCGGCTCCGCGAGAACACTCACACCCGCTACACCGCCTGCACCCGCCTCTACCTCATCCCCGGCCTCGGTAAGAAGAAGCTCGCCAAGCTCACCGCCAAGGACGTCCGCACCTGGCTCGATCAACTCCGCACCACCTGCCAGTGCTGCGCACGCGGCCTCGACGCCACCCGCGATCAGCCTCACTGCTGCGCGATCGGGAAGTGCTGCTCCAAGCGCCTCTCCCCGCTGACGCTGGCCTACGTGCACTCCGTGCTCAAGTCGGCCCTGGAGCACGCCGTCCGCGAAGAGGAGATTCCGCGCAACGTCGCCCGTAACGTCCGCATGGGCACACCCCGGCCCCGCCGCTTCGAACCCCTCACCACCGAGGAGGCGCGCGCGTTCCTCGCCGCCACCAGCGGCCATCGGCTGCACGCGCTGTTCGAACTCGCGCTTCGCACCGGGCTCCGCAAGGGCGAACTCCTCGGCCTGCGCTGGGAAGACCTCGACCTGGCCGGCGGGACTGCCAGCATCCGCCGCACCCTCCAGCGCACCAACTCCGGCGGCCTGACCGCCCTGCCGACCAAGACCCAGAGCTCCGAGCGGCGCATCGCGCTGCCCACACCGTGCCTTCACTCCCTCGAACGGCACCGCGACCGGCAGGCCCGGGAACGCGAAGCAGCGGGCGCGGGCTGGAAGGACAGCGGCTACCTCTTCACCCGGCCCGACGGAGCCCCGACCGAGGGAGCCACCCTCACCCGGCACTTCACCGCCCTGCTCCGCCGGGCCAGGCTCCGACGCATCCGGTTCCACGACCTCCGCCACTCGGCGGCGACCCTTCTCCTGGAACAGGGCGTCGAACTCGTCGTCATCAAGGAACTGTTGGGTCATGCCCACATCGGGGTGACCGCGACGGTGTACGCCCACGTCCGGCTCCGCCTCCAGCGCGATGCCATAGACCTCCTCGGCAATGCCCTCCGTGCTCCCGTCGAGCCCGCCGCCCGGCCTGACGACGGCGACGAACCGCCACTTTGTGCAGCACCCGTCCGCTGATGTTGCCGTCAACTACTGCCGTCAAAGCCAGCGGGGCGCCCTACCGGAAGGTTCCGGTAGGG
>NZ_JBHJRC010000021.1:0-51150 GCF_042261735.1 Kitasatospora sp. NPDC056327
GCGGTGGCTCCGGTCGGAGCGGCGGCTGCCGCGAAGGTCCCGTTCATGCGCATTGATGGCCGTTCTCCCGGTCGGACGCCGTGCGGACGACGCCCGGCCGCCGGGGTCTGTGCCCGGGCCGCGGTCCGGTGGTCTCAGACGGTGTCCGTGCCGATGCCGGCGGACGCCGGGGGCGTGACGGCGGGTACGGTGGCTCCGGTCGGAGCGGCGGCTGCCGCGAAGGTCCCGTTCATGCGCATTGATGGCCGTTCTCCCGGTCGGACTTCCTGGTCACCACGCTCGCGGCCGCCGCCCAGGATCGGCTTCGGGTTCACTATGGCTTGACCACGACCACCGGCCGGGTGGTGTGCGGACGAGAATGGGAACCGCGCCGAGAAGCGCTTCGAGGGGCGCCGCGCGCAGGGCGCCGAACCACCACGCCGGGGGGCACCATGGTGAAGGTCAGAATGCTCGGTCCGCTGTCCGTGCTGGTCGGCGACAGATCCGCCGACCTGCCGGGCGGGCGTGCCCGGGTGGTCCTGGGTGTGCTCGCGCTGCGCTGGGGGCGCTTCGTCCCGGTCGAGCACCTGGTGGACGCGGCCTGGCCCGACGCACCGCCGGCGACGGCCCGCGCCCAGGTCCAGGCGCAGGTCTCCGCGCTGCGCCGGGCGCTGGACGCGGCGGGGGCGCCCGGGGGGCTGCTGGCGACGCGAGGCGGCGGTTACCTGCTGGACGCGGCGGCGGGTGACAGGGATCTCGACGAGTTCCGACGGCTGGTGGCGCAGGGGCGCACGGCGGCGGCCGAGGGGCGCGCGGAGGAGGCCGTCGTGTTCTTCCGCGCCGGTCTCGCGCTCTGGCAGGGCGCGGCGTTCGGCGATCTGACGAGCCCCTACCTGCGGGACGCGGCGACCGGTCTTGAGGAGAGCCGGCTGCTCGTCCTGGAGGAGCTGGCGGCGGCCGAACTCGCCCTGGGCCGCCATGCCGAGGTCGTGGTGGAGCTGTCCGAGCTGGTGGCGCTGTACCCGCTGCGCGAGCACCCGGTCGGGCTGCTGATGCTGGCCCTGTACCGGTCGGGGCGGCGCGCGGACGCGCTGGCCGCGCACCGGGACCTGCGCCGCCGGCTGGTCGACGAGCTGGGGGTCGAGCCGGGTGACCGCCTGCGGGACCTGCACCGGCGGATCCTCGCGGACGACCCGTCGCTGGCGGCCCCGGCGGTCCCGGCCGCACCCACCGCAGCGCCCGTCCCCGCCACGCCGCCCGTGGCTCCCGCCGAACCCGGGGCACCGGGGGAGCCGGCCGACCCCGCCGCACCGCCGGCGCCGCCCGGGCGGCCCGCCGTGGCCGGGCGCACCGGCCGCCGCCCGTGCGCCCGGCCCGAGAACCACGACCTGTACGGCCGGGAGGACGACGTCAGCGAGGTCACGGACCTGCTGGGCCGCCACCGGCTCGTCACCCTCGTCGGATCCCCCGGGGTCGGCAAGAGCCGGCTCGCCCGGCGGATCGCGTCGCTCCCCGCCCTCGTGGACGGACCCCCGGACGGCGCCGCCGGCGCCCACGGCCCGGCCGAGGGCGCCGGCGGACCGGTCTGGATCGTGGAGGTGGACACCCTCACCGACCCCGCCGGCGTGCCCGCCGCCGTGGCGACCGCCGTCGGCGTCCGCGCCGGATCCGCCGAGCCCGCCCGGACCACGCTGGCCCGCCACCTCGGCACTGCCGGACCGGCCCTGCTCGTCCTGGACGGCTGCGAACCCGTGCTCGACGCCTGCGCCGCGCTCGTCGACTCGCTGCTGGACTCCTGCCCGGACCTCGTCGTCCTGGCGACCACCCGCGAACCGCTGGCGGTGAGCGGTGAGACGCTCTGGCAGGTCCACCCGCTGGCCGTGCCGGACAGCGCCGACCCGGACGTCGTCCGCTGCTCGCCCGCCGCGCAGCTGTTCGTCGCCCGCGCCACCGCCAAGGCGCCCGGCTTCCGCTTCTCGATGGATGACGCGCCCCTGGTCGCCCGGGTCTGCCAGGCCGTCGAGGGCCTGCCGCTGGCCCTGGAACTTGCGGCGGCGCAGCTGCGGTCGGCCTCCCTGCCCGAGCTCGTCGAGCGGCTGGCCGACGGACAGACGGTGCTGCTCTCCCGGCGCCGGGCCCATCCGGCCCGGCACCGTTCGCTGACGGCCGCCATCGACTGGAGCCACGAGCTGCTGACCGCCCGCGAGCAGCGGGTGCTGGCCGGGCTGGCGGTCTTCCGCGGCGACTTCGCCCCGGACGCGGCCCAGGAGGTGCTGGCCGGTCCGGGCCTCCCGGCCGCGGCGGTCGCGGACGCGGTGCGCGGCCTCGTCGAGTGCTCCCTGGTCGGCGCGGCCACCGCCGACGGCTCGACCCGCTACCGGCTGCTGGAGCCGGTCCGCCAGTTCGCGCAGGACCGGCTGGAGGAGAGCGGCCTGGCGGGAGGGGCGGCGGACCGGCACGCCGGGTACTACTGCCGGCTGGCCGAACGGACCACGGCGCCCGGGGTGCCGCGCCCGGACGGCGGGCACGAGGCGGTGGTGCGGCGCGAGGCCGCCAACATCCGGGCCGCCCTGCACTGGTCGCTGGGCTCGCCCGACCCGGCGACCGGACTGCGGCTGGTCGGCGCGCTCGCCTGGTACTGGTGCGGGCTTCCCGCCGAGGGACAGGACTGGGTCCGGCGGGCCCTGACCAGGCTGGACGAGGCCCCGCCGGCGCTGCGGCAGCGGGTCTGGTTCGCGGCGGGGCAGATCTCGACGAGCTCCGACCTCGACAGCGCGGCCGGCTACCTGGCCCGGGCCGCCGCCGACGCCGCGGAGGCCGGGATGGCCGGGGCGGAGTCCGAGGCACTGTGCCGGCTGTCCATGGTGCGCTACCTCCAGGGGCACGCTCCGGAGGCCCACGCGACCGCCCGGGAGGTGTTGGCCCGGACGCTGCCGTCCGGCGACCGGTTCGCGATCGCCCAGCTCGAACTGGTCGTCGGCATGACCGCGGTGGCCGTCGGCGACCTCGACACGGCCCGGAGCCGGCTGCGAAGCGCCGCCGAGGCGTTCGAGCGGCACGGTGACGCCCCGTGGCTGGCGTCCGTCCACTGGGCGCAGGCCGAACTGGCCCACTTCGCGGGAGACCCGCACGGAGCGGTGGCCAAGTCCCTCGCGGCGATGCGCAGTTCCGCCTACGGGACGGACCTCTACGCCACCACCTACCTGCGCGAACAGGCGGCCCGCTGCGCCTACGCGGCGGGCGACCGGGAGGCCGCGGTCGGCTGGCTCCGGCAGGCGCTGCGCAGCTGTCTGGACCACGGCATCCTGGTGCCCGCCGTCGACGCGGTGGCCACCGCCGCCCGGCTGGAGGCCGACTCCGGGCGGTTCGGGCGAGCGGCCGTCCTCTGGGCGGGCGTGGCCGAACTGCGCGCCGTCACCGGACGCCGGCCGACCCCGGCGGAGGAGCCGTCGGTGGCGGAGTTCGCCGCGCTGCTGCACTCCCGGCTGCCCGGGCCCGCCCACGAGGAGGCGCTGCGCGCAGGCGGGGGGCTCACCGCGGGGCAGGTGATCGCCCGGGCGCTGGCGGCGGTCTCCCGGGAACCGGAGGGCGTCTGAAGGGGGTCCGCCCCCCCGGGAGGCCCGGCCGGGGGCCGGGCAGACTGTGACCATGACGGAGAGAATCCTGAGCCCGGGTGCCAACCTGCCGGTCGAGGCGGCGGCCGTCCGCGTCGAGCTCAGCTGGTCGGCCGCACCCGGCGGGCCCGGGGCCGCCGTGTGGGCAGTGCTGCTGACCGCGGACGGCCGGGTGCGCGGCGACGGGGACCTGGTGCACCGCGGCCGGCCCCGGCACGCCTCCGGTGCGGTGGCGCACCGGGGCCGGGAGGGCGACGGCACCGGCGCGGTGACGGGCCGGGTGGAGGTGGACCGGGTCGAGGTCGACAGTGTGGAGGTGGACCTCGCGGCGGTGGAGGCGGAGGTGACGCGGATCGTGCTGGCCGCCTCGGGGGAGGGCGGCGCCCTCGGGCAGGTGCGGGGGCTGTCGCTGCGGCTGGTCGACGCGGGGACGCGGGCCGGGCCGGTGCGCTTCGACCTGGCGGCCGGGGCGGAGAGCGTGCTGATCGGCGGCGAGCTGTACCGGCGCGAGCGGCGGTGGAGGTTCCGCGCGCTCGGGCAGGGTTACGCCGCCGGAGCGGCCGGGCCGGCCGCCGACTTCGGGATCTCGCCGGAGGCGGTCGCGGCAGCGGTGGCACCCGCACCCGCACCCGCACCGGCGCCCGCGCGGACGCCGCCGCCGGTCCCGCCCGCACCGCCCGTCCTTCCCGCCCCGCCGGGGCCGGGCAGGGGGGAGGAACGCCTCCCCGCCGACGTGCGGGAACGGCTGTCGCTGCGCAAGCGCCAGGTCGCGGTGAGCCTCGGCAAGCACGGTGCCGCCGGGATCGTCGCCCGGGTGGTCCTGGTGCTGGACGCCTCGGGTTCGATGGCGGCCCTGTACAGCCGGGGCGTGGTGGCCGGCGTGGTGGAGCGGGTGGCCGCGGTGGCCGCGCAGCTGGAGGACGACGGGGCCGTGCAGGCCTGGACGTTCGCCACGAACCCGGCGCGGCTGCCCGACCTGAGGGTGGGCGAGCTGCCCGAGTGGCTGCGGCTGCACGTGCGGGTCGGGCAGCTGGAGCGGCTGTTCGGCCGCAGGCGGCAGCGGCGGCCCGGGCCGGCCGACGGGCCGGTCGACATGAGGGAGGTCGGGGTGGGCAACGAGGAGCAGAAGGTCATCGCCGAGGTCCGGGCCTTCGTGCGCGGGAACCCGGTGGCGGTGCCGACCCTGGTCCTGTTCTTCTCCGACGGCGGTGTCCACCGCGACGCGGAGATCGAGCGCGAACTGAGGGCGGCGGCGGACGAGCCGCTCTTCTGGCAGTTCGTCGGGCTGGGGCGCTCCGGTTTCGGGGTGCTGCAGCGCTTCGACGAGCTGCCCGGGCGGCGGGTCGACAACGTCGGCTTCTTCCCGGTGGACGACATCGCCGCCCTCCCCGACCCGGAGCTCTACGACCGGCTGCTCTCGCAGTTCCCCCGCTGGATCACGGCCGCCCGCCGGGCCGGCATCCTTCGCCAGGGCCGGGTCGGGCCGGGCCGGTGACGGCACGCCGCCCGCCGGTCCGGCCCGGTGCGGCAGACCGCCGTCCGCCGGTCGCCGGTCGCCGGTCGTCAGCCGTCGCCACCGGCCGCGGCCCCGTCGCCGCCGGTGCGCTGGGCCGGGACGGACGGGGTGCGGTCGTGCTGGAGGGCCCGGAGGTCGGCGAACATGCCCGGTGCCGCGGCCAGCTCGTCGAAGGTGCCCTCCTGGATCACCCGGCCGTGGTCGAGCACCACGACGCGGTGGGCGACCCGGGTGTTCTCCAGGTTGTGGGTGACCAGGACGGTGGCGCAGTTCCTGGCGATCTCGGCGAGGCCGGCGAAGATCCGGTGCTCGGCGCGCGGATCCATGGCGCTGGTCGGCTCGTCGAGGATCAGCAGGGTGCCGCTCCGGGCCCGGTGGAAGGCCGCGGCGGTGACCACCCGCTGCCACTGGCCCTCGCTGATCTCGGCGCCGCCCCAGAAGTCCTTGGCCAGCAGGGTGCCCAGGCCGTCGTCCAGCTCGGCGATCACCTCGTCCGCGCCGGTGGCGGCGGCGGCCTCCAGTACGGCGGCGTCGCCCCGCCCGTCCGGCTGCCCCAGGGTGATGTTCTGCCGGACGGTCAGCGGCCAGTGCGAGAAGTCCTGCTGCACCAGTGCCGTCTGCCGCCACAGCAGATCCGGGTCCAGGGCGCGGGTGGACACGCCGTCCCAGGTCACCTCCCCGCCGTCGGGCAGGGTGAGCCCGCACAGCAGCTTCATCAGCGTGGACTTCGCGGCCCCGTTGACCCCGACCACGGCGACGATCTCTCCCCGCCGGATCCGGAAGTCCACCCCGTGCAGGGCGACCCGGTCCGAGCCCGGGTAGGAGAAGGTGACCCCCCGGGCCTCGATCAGCGTGGTGGCCGGCGGGGGCCCGGCGGTTCCGCGGTCGAGCCGCTGGGCGCGGGCCATCGCGACGAACTTCTGCCAGTCCCCGACGTACAGCCCGGTGCGGTGGACGGCCGCCGAGTAGTTGGCGGCGCTGTGCAGGTCGGCGGAGGCCGAGCGCAGCGCGATCACCGCGGTGCCGGCCGAGGCCAGGGTGACCCGGCCGTCGGCGAGCAGCCAGGCCAGGCCGCCCCAGACCAGGAACGCCCCGGCGCCGGACGCGGCGGCCCCGTAGAGGCCGAGCACCGCGGCGCGCCGGGCGGCGAGGTCGGTGGCGTCGGTGACCCTGGCGGCGGCCCGGCGGTAGATGCCCAGCAGGAACGGCGCGAAGGTGTTGGAGCGGATCTCGGCGGCGTGCCGGCGGTCGCCGAGGTGCCAGCGCAGGACGCCGGCCGCCCGGTTGGCGCCGAAGGTCGCCATCACCGCCCGGTAGAAGGCGTTGGCCGCGGCGGTGCGCGCGAGCACCTGGGGGATCACCGCGAGGACGAGCAGCGGGAGCAGGACGGGGTGGATGGTGGCGATCACGAGGCCCGCCGCCACCAGCGCGGCGGTGTAGCCGATGACGTCGCGGGTCTGCGAGAGGAGGTCCCGGGTGGAGTTCGCGCCCCGGTCGCCGGCGTCCCAGGCGGCCTGGAACTTCGGGTTGTCGTAGGCGACGAGTTCGGCGCGGGTGGCGGCGTCGATGAGTTCCAGCTCGGCGGCCCGCGCGATCTTCGGGCCGATCCGCTCGGCGGCCCATTCGCTCGCGATCCGCAGCAGGGCGGCGGTCGCGGCCATCGTGGCGAGGAACGCCACGGAGGGCACCGAGCGGCCGAGCCGGTCGCCGACGGAGCCGGTGCCGGCCACCAGGTGGGTGAGCATGCCGGTGGTCGCCAGCAGGCCGAACGCCTGGGCCACCGCCGAGGCGACCGCGCAGGCGAGGAGCACGGTCAGGGCGCGCCGGTCGGCCTGTCCGCCGAGCCGCAGCGCCAGGGCGAGCAGCCGGGGGAGGGCGCGGGCGGTGGCCCGCAGGGTGGTCCTGCTGCCGTCGAGGATCTCGGCGTCGGCGCCCGGGGGCTGCCACTGCATCATGGCGGCGTCGTCGGAGCCGGCCTGGTCGGCGGAGCCGGCGGTGGTCGTGGCGGCGGGGGAGTTCAAGCGGTGGCCTCCCCCGTGAGCGACCGCTCGGCCAGGCGCCGCAGGTGCGCCTCGATGACGGCGCGGGGTGCGAAGCCGCCGTGGGCGACCAGGATCAGGGCGGCCACCGTGAGGTCGCGGGCGTCCCCGCGGGTGCCGTCCCAGGGGTGCGGGTGGTCACAGAGGGGGTCCGGGCCGGGGTCCGGGCCGGGGGCGGCGAGCACCCGGGTCGGCCCGGCGGCGGTGCGGAGCCGGCCGGGGAGGGCCGGTCCGGGGGGCGGGACGGAGATCGAACTCGGAGGGTCGGCAAGGGAGTTGGTGAGAGCCCAGGGTGCGTCCATGGCGCTGCATCCTGCCGCTCCCCGACGGCCCCTTCAACCCGGGCGGTTCCGGGCGAGCCCCGGCCGAAGGGTGGTTTTCGATTCGTGGACCGACGAGGGGTGTCACAGCGCGGCGGCCCGCTCGGTCGGACGGGTGACCGCCGGTGCGAGGCACCCGGCGGTTCCGGGGCACCCGCCCCGGTCACCGTCCGCGTCACCGCCCACTTCGACGACCACCCGGTGACCGGGCGTCAGGCCTTGACGGTGAGCCAGGCGCCGAGGCCGCTGCAGCCGCGGGCGTCGTAGGTGGTGCTGCGGTAGCCGGCGGGGATCGGGGAGTAGGGGCAGGTCCAGACGCCGTTGCGGACCAGTTCGTGGTACCAGGCGCCGACGCCGCTGCAGCCCCGGGAGTCGTAGTTCGTCAGAACGTAGCCGGAGACGATCGGTGAGCCGGAGCAGGTCCAGAGGCGGTTCTGGGCGGGCTGCTGGTACCAGGAGCCGTGGTTGTTGCAGCCGCCGGCGTTGTACATGGTGATGACGTAGCCGGCCGGGACGGGCGCGCCGGAACAGCTCCAGCTGCCGGAGGCCGCGGCGGCGGTGCCGGTGGTGGCGGCCGTGGTGCCGGTGAGGGCGGCGGCGAGGACGGCGATGGTCGCGGCCGCGCGTCCGGCGCGGGCCGACAGGCGGCGGGGGATCCTGGTCATGGTGGTGTTCCGATCGGTCGTCCCTCCCGGCCGGGGACGCGGCGCGGCGAGGGTTGGGCGGCGGGGACGTGCCGCACCCTAGCGGTGATGATCACGTCCTCGACAGGTCCGGGACGACCGATCGGCACACCTGGCCGAAACTCGACCGGACGGCCGGATTCCGGGGTTGCGCCCCGCCGTTCCCCTCCACTCCCGTCCACTCCCGTCGGCGGCCGCCCCGTCCGCGGTGCCCTCTCGGTGCGCCGGCCGGTCAGCCCGGTCGCCCGTCGGCCGAGGCGCGGAGGTGGGCGATGGTGCTGTCGAGGGCGGCCTCCAGGTGGGTGGAGCTGCCCGTGGTCATCAGGATCAGCACACCGCCCTGGACGGCGGCCAGCAGGGCGGCGGCCTCGCGGTCGGCGTCCAGCCCCGCGCCGATCCCGCCGGTGGCCTGCATCCGCCGGATGCCCTCGGCGAGCTGCCGCTGCCAGCCGGTGAGGAGCTCGCCCGCGACGGTGCGGGTCGCGTCCGTGGCGCCGCCCAGCTGGGCGAGGGCCGTGTGCAGCGGGCAGTCGCTGCCCTGCGCGCGGTAGCGGGCCACGATCTTGTCGCGCCACCGCTGCCAGGCGGGCCAGGAGGTGAGGGAGCCGAGTTCCGGCTGCTGCTCGTCGATCACCCGGGCCGCCTCGTGGCGGGCCACCGCGAGCAGCAGCGCGTCCTTCCCGTCCGGGAAGTAGTGGAAGAGCTGGCTCTTGCTCGTCCCGGTGCGGGCCATCACGTCCTCCAGCCGCACCGCGAAGACGCCCTGTTCGCGGATCTGCGCGGCGGCGCCCTCGACGATGCGCCGCCTGGTCGCGGCGCCCTTGCGGGTCAGGGTCACGGGTCCTCCCGGTGCTGCGGTGGTCGGTGCCCACCGTAGACCGGGGCCGGTCGGCCGGTGGCCCCCGTGGAGGACCGGGGCCGGGTGCCGGGGTCAGGGCAGCAGCAGGAGTTTGCCGGTCGTGCGGCGCGACTCCAGGTCCGCGTGCGCGCGGGCCGCCTCCGCGAGGGGGTAGCGGCCGGTGACGTGCGGGGTGAGCCGGCCCTCCCGGACCAGGTCGAACAGCTCGCCGGTGCGCCGCACCAGGGCCTCCCGGGTGGCGACGTGGTGGTGCACCACGGGGTAGGTCAGCAGGATGCTGTTCGGCAGGTCGGTGGGCCGCAGCGTCGGCACACCCATGAAGGGGCCGTAGTACGCGTGCACGCCGTGCGGGCGCAGCGCCGCCTGGGAGGAGTGGAAGGTCCCGCTGCCGCCCCCGTCGTAGACGACGTCGGCGCCCCGCCCGCCGGTCAGCTCGCGGACCCGCCGCTCGAAGCCGCCCCCGGAGTGGACCAGCACGTGGTCCGCGCCGGCCCCGAGTGCGACGGCGGCCTTCTCCTCGCGGGAGACGAGGCCGATCACCCGGCCGCCCCGGGCCTTGACGAACTGGGTGAGCAGCCGGCCGACGCCGCCCGCCGCCGCGTGCACCACGGCGGTGTCGCCCGGGCCGACCGGGTAGGTCTCGGTGCTCAGATGGCTGGCGGTCAGGCCCTGCATCAGCACGGCCGCCGCCGTCCCGTCGTCGATGCCGTCGGGCACCGCGACCAGCGAGCGGGCCGGGACGGCGAGCAGTTCGGCGTAGCTGCCGGGGTGGTAGAACCAGGCCACCCGGTCGCCGACGGCGAGGCCGGTGACCCCGTCGCCGAGGGCGGTCACGTACCCCATCCCCTCGGCGCCGAGGACGGCCGGCGCCGCCCAGCCCGGGCCGCCCTCGGCGCGGGCGCCGACGTCCATGTAGTTGACGCCGGCGGCGCCCAGGCGCACCAGCGCCTCGCCGGGGCCGGGGACCGGGTCGGGCAGCTCGGTCCAGCGCATGACCTCCGGGCCGCCGTGCTCCTCGATGCGGATCGCGTGCATGGTTCGACTCCTCGCCGTGGGGGCCCGGGGCGGGCCCGTCCGTGTCGGAACGGTCAGCACGTTAGGCCGCCGAAAATGGACCGGCAAGTCCAAAGTCCGCTGCTCAGAGGCGAGTTGACCGATGCCCCGGCGGCGTGTGAGGGTGCGGCGCGGAGCCCCGGCGGACGGCGCCCGGGCCGCCCGCCGGACCGGGCCGGACAGGTATGCCGGTCCGGCATACTGGACCCGGCCGGGGCGGCCACCTGCGGCGGGGCGGGTTCGACGAGGGGGAGGGCTGTGGAGGACAGGGGTGCGCCCGGCGCGCTCGGCACGGGGGACCCGCTGATCGGCCGGGACGACGACCTGCGGCTGGTCCGCGACCGGCTGCGGATCGGCTCGGGCGGCGGCGCGCTGCTGCTGGGCGGCGAGGCCGGGGTCGGCAAGAGCGCCCTGCTGGACGAGCTCGCCGGCGCCGCGGGCGCGGCCGGTGCCCAGGTGATCAGAGCCGCCGGCGTCGAGTTCGAGGCCGACTGCGGTTACTCGTGCCTCAACCAGATCCTCTTCCCGTTCCTGGGTTCCCTGGAACAGCTGGACGCCACCCTGCGCGAGGCGCTGCGGGTCGCGCTCGGCTTCGACAGCGGCCGCCCGCCCGAGCAACTGCTGGTCTCCAACGCCGTGCTGCGCCTCCTCCAGACGGTGGCCGGCGGCAGGGCCCTGCTGCTCGTCGTGGACGACCTCCCCTGGGTCGACCGGGCGAGCACCGCGGTGCTCGGCTTCGTCGCCCGGCGGGTGAACGGGCTCGGCGTCAGCCTCGTCGCGGCCGCCCGCTCCGGCGAGCTGCGCCCGCAGGAGGGCACCGGCTTCCCCGTCCACGACCTCCCGCCGCTCGACGACGACGCGGCGGCCCGGCTGCTCGGCAGCAGGTTCCCCGGGCTCGCCCGCGGTGCGCGCCGGCGGCTGCTCGCCGAGGCCGGCGGCAACCCGCTGGCGCTGCTGGAACTCCCGACGGCGCTGCGGCCCGCCGCCGCCGACTCACCCGCCGTGCTGCCCCTCACCCGCAGGCTGGAGACCCTGTTCGGCTCCCGGGTGGCCGGCCTGCCCGCGCCCTCCCGGCGGCTGCTGCTGCTCGCGGCCTTGGAGGGGACCGGCGACCTGGGCGTGCTGCAGGCCGCCGCGCGCCGCCGGGAGACCGGCTGCGACCTCGACGACCTCGCGGCGGTCGAGCGCGAACGGCTGGTGCACATCGAGGAGGACGGCCAGCGGCTGAGGTTCCGTCATCCGCTGATCCGCTCCGCCGTGGTGGGCCAGGCCCTGAGCGGCGAGCGGCGGGCCGCCCACGCGGCGCTCGCCCAGGTGCTCGCCGACCGCCCGGAACGCCGCGCCTGGCACCTGGGCGAGGCCACCCTGGAACCCGACGAGGAGGTGGCCGCACTGCTGGAGCACGCCGCCGGCCTCGCCCTGCGGCGCGGGGACGCCGCCGGGGCGATGCGCACGCTGGTCCGCTCGGCGGACCTCTCGCCCGAGGGGCCGGGCCGCAGCCGCCGTCTGGCGGAGGCCGCCTACCTGGGGGCCGAGTCCACCGGGGCGCTGTCGAGCGCCCGCCGGCTGCTGGACGACGCCCGCGAGGCCACCCCGGAGGGAGCGGGCTCGCTGCACTCCGCCACGGCGTCGGCGCTGCTGCTGCTCAACGGCGACGGCGACGTGGCCGCCGCCCACCGGCTGCTGAGCGCCGCGGTCGAGTCGGCCGCCGCCGTCCACGGCTACCGGGCCGACGACCGGGCCCTGGTCGACGCGCTGCACGTGCTGGCCGTGGTCTGTTTCTTCGGCGCCCGCCGGGACCTCTGGGAGGTCTACTACCGGGCGGTGGACCGCCTCGCCCCGGAGCCGCCCGCCATCCTCGCGGTGCTGGGGCGGACCTTCTCCGACCCCGTCCGCACCGGGGCGGCGGCCCACGGACGGCTGGACGCCCTGATGGCCGCGCTGGCGGACGACGCCGACCCGGTGCTGGTCACCCGGGTCGGCACCGGGGCGCTCTACCTCGACCGGCTCGGCGAGGTGCGCGAGCCCGCCTGGCAGGTGGTGCGGACCGGCCGCGACGGCGGCGCGGCGCGGCGCTACATCTCCGCGCTGATCCACCTCTGCCTGGACGACTACCTCACCGGGCTCTGGGACGAGGCGGTCGAGCTCGCCGACGAGGGGCTGCGGGCCTGCGAGGAGCACGGCTACCACGCCTTCGCCTGGTACTTCCGGTACATCCGGGCCATCGTGCTCGGCTCGCGCGGCCGCACCGCCGAGAGCCTGGCGACCGCGGCGGAGGTGATCGGCTGGGCCGACCGGCACGGCGCGCCCTGCGCCGCGCACTACGCGCACCACGCCGCGGCCGTCGCCGCGCTGGGCGACGGGGACCACGTGCTCGCCCGCGACCACGCCGCCGCCGTCAGCCCGCCCGGCACCCTCGCCTCGCACGCCCCGCACGCGCTGTGGGTGGCCGCCGTCCTCGTGGAGGCGGCCGTCCGCGGCGGCCGGCGGGAGGAGGCCGCCGCGCACGTGCGGGCCATGCGCGAGGCCGGCGTCGCCGCGGTCTCCTCCCGGCACGCGATGCTGGTCCAGGCGTCGGAGGCGCTGTGCACCGAGGACGACGGGGAGGCACTGCGCCTGTTCGAGCTGGCGCTGGCCGTCCCCGGAGCCGGGCGGTGGCGCTTCGAGCGGGCCCGGGTCCGGCTCGCGTACGGCGAGCGCCTGCGCCGGGCCCGGGCGAGCGTCGAGTCGCGGACGCCGCTGCGTGCCGCGCTCGCGGTCTTCGAGGAGCTGGGCGCCCGGCCGTGGGCCGTCCGCGCGGAGCAGGAGCTGCGCGCGGCCGGCGAGGGCCGGCGGCCGTCCGGCGCCCCGGGCGACCACGGGCTGAGCGCCCAGCAGCTGGAGATCGCCCGGCTCGCCTCCTCCGGGCTGACCAACAAGCAGATCGGCGAGCGGCTGTTCCTCTCGCACCGGACCGTCGGCGCCCACCTCTACCAGATCTTCCCGAAGCTGGGCGTCACCTCCCGCGCCATGCTGCGCGACGCGCTCGGCACCCCGCCCGGGGACGGTCCGGCCTGAACGGTCCCGCCCGCCGGGGGCGAGCGGGGGAGGGAACGGCACGGAACCCGGTCAGCGGAAGCCGCCGTCGATCCGGATCACCTCGCCGGTGAGGTAGCCCGCCCGGTCGGAGAGGAGGAAGGCGACCAGGTCGGCCACCTCCTCGGGACGGCCGAGACGCCGCAGCGCCACCTGGTCGAGGGACCGCTCGACGGCCTCCTCCGGGAGCCGGGCGACCAGCTCGGTGTCGATGTAGCCGGGGGCCACCACGTTGGCGCGGATGCCGTAGCGGCCGACCTCCTGGGCGAGCGAGCGGGTGAAGCCGATGATGCCGGCCTTGGTGGCCGCGTAGTTGGTCTGCCCGGGGTTGCCGCAGATCCCGGCGACCGAGGACAGGTTGACGATCGCGCCGTGGCGGCGCAGCGCCATGCCGTCGATCACCGCCCGGCACGCGTGGTAGACGCCGCTGAGGTTGACCTGGAGGACGTCCTGCCAGTCCTCGTCCTCCATCAGCAGCAGCGGGGTGTCGCGCAGGATCGCCGCCGAGGCCACCAGGGCGGTCACCGGCCCGAGCGCGTCCTCGGCGCCGTCGACCAGCTCGCGCACGGCGGCGGCGTCGGCGACGTCGGTGCGGCGGACGTAGGTGGACCGGCCGAGCGCGCGCAGCTCCTTCTCCAGCGAGCGGGCGGACTCGGCGTCGGAGCCGTAGCACAGGGCGACGTCGTAGCCGTCCTCGGCGAGCCGCAGGGCGGTGGCGCGGCCGATGCCGCGGGTGCCGCCGGTGATCAGCGCCACGGGGGTGGCCGTCCGGTTCATCGGGTGCCTCTCGGGTCGGTGGGGCGGGGCGGGTCGGGGTCAGGCCGTCGGACGGCCGCGGACGAGGCGGCGCAGTTCGGTGAGCGGGAGGTCGGGACGCTGCGTCACCAGTTCCAGCAGGAACGGCCAGCGGCGCATCATGGCCGCCATCGAGCGCGGGTCGATCCGCTCCGGCGAGTACAGCCACAGGCCGCGCAGACCGGCGCCGGGGGACTCGTGCATCATCAGGTAGAGGTCGGCGTTGTGCGGGCGCATCTCGGTGATCAGCTCCGGGATCACCTCGGCGTCGCCCACGTTCAGGTTCAGCGGCGCCGTCTCCAGGCCGTGCAGGTCGAGCGGCTCGCCGGCGACGTTGAGCAGGTTGAACAGCAGCCGCAGCGGGTTGTGGTCCTCCCCGGCGTCCGCGCGCAGCTGGCGCAGCGGGACCTCCTGGTGCCGGTGGGCGTCCAGGACGCCCGTGCGCACGGCGGCGACCAGGTCGCGGACGGTGGCGCCGGCGGCCGGGCGGGGCCGCACCGCCACCGGGTTGATGAAGAAGCCGATCAGCTGCTCGGTCTGCGGGTGCTCGCGGCCGGCCAGCGGGAAGCCCACCGCGAGGTCCTCGGCGCCGTCGCCGTCCGCGTAGCTGCCCAGCAGCAGGTGGAAGGCGGACAGCAGCAGCATGAACAGGGTCACGCCCTCGCGGTGCGCGGCCCGCTTCAGCGCCTCGGTGATCTCCGGCTCCAGCACGAAGCCGCTGGTGAAACCCTCGACGGCGTCGGCCCGCTGGTGCTCGGGCGCCGTGAACCGGGGCAGCGCGGGCAGGTCCGCCAGCAGCCGCTCCCAGTGGGCGACGTGCTCGTCGAGCTCGCCGTCGGCCAGCCGGCGGCGCTGCCAGGCCGCCCAGTCCGGGTACTGGAGGGCGGGCTCGGGCAGCCGGGGCTCCCGGCCCCGGACGTGCGCGGCGTACAGCTCGCGCAGTTCCCGGGCGAGCAGCGCGTAGGACCACAGGTCGACCACGATGTGGTGGAGCACCAGCACCAGCACCCAGGCGTCCGGGCCGGTGGAGACCAGGGTGCCGCGCACCAGCGGGCCCTCGGCCAGCCGGAACGGGCGGTCCACCTCGGCCCCGACGAGGCGCCGCAGCGCCTCCGTCCGGGTGGCGGCGGGCTCGCCGCCGAGGTCCGCGGTGGTCAGCGGCCAGCGGCCGTCCGGGTCGACCAGCTGCCGCCAGGAACCGGGAGCGTCCTCGACGATCCTGGTCCGCAGCGCCTCGTGACGGCCGACGATCGCGTCCAGGGCCGCGCCCAGCGCCGCCGGGTCGAGCGGGCCGGTCAGCACGGTCGCGGTGACGACGTTGTGGTGCGAGGCCTCCGGGTCGACCGGCTGGTGCATGATGTCCAGCTGGGCGAAGGAGAGCGGCACCCCGCCGGTGCGGTCGGCCACCGGCACGGCTCCGCCGCGCGCGCCGGGCCGGGCCGGCCGCCGCCGGGCGCGGGCCGGGCGGGCGGGCGGCGCGCCACCGGCGCCGGGCAGGGCGGCGCAGCTGCCGACCGCCTTGAGGGCGGTGAACCACGCCTCGGCCAGCTCGCGCACCTCGTGCTCCGCCAGCAGGCCCTGCGCCCACGTCCAGCCGGCCGCCAGCCGCGGCCCGTCGGGCCCGTCGTAGGTGACGGCGTTGAGCTCCACCGGGTGGGTGCGCAGCCCGGCCGGCGCGTCCTGGTCGCCCAGGGCGAGCGCCGCGTCGGCCGTCACCGGCGCCCACGGGGTGTCCGCGCCGGAGTCGGCGAAGCGGCCGAGGTAGTTGAACGCGACCTGTGCGGAGGGCAGTTCGGCCAGCACGGCGGCGGTGGCCGGGTTGAGCCGGCGCAGCAGGCCGTGGCCCAGGCCGTCCCCGTCGCCGGGCAGGGAGGCCAGCTGCTCCCTGATCCGCACCACGGCGGCGGCCAGTTCGGTGCCCGCGTCCTCGACCTGCGGCCAGTCCAGCGGCCCGGAGGCGAGCCGGACCGGCTGGACGGCGGTGAACCAGCCGACCGTGCGGGACAGGTCGACGCCGTCGGCCAGGCCCTCCTCGCGGCCGTGGTTCTCCACGTCGACCAGGACGCCGCCGGCCGGGGCGTCCAGCGGGGCGCGGCGCCGGCGCCACTCCTCCAGGGCGATCCCGAAGGCGGCCAGCAGCACGTCCTGGACCCCGGTGTGGAAGGCGCCGGGGGCGGTGGTGAGCAGCGGGACGGTGTCCTCGGACGGCAGGGTGAGCACCAGCCGGCCGGTCCCGCCGGCCGTTCCGTGGGCCTCCTCGGCCGCCGGGAGCAGCGCCGGAACGTCCGTCAGCAGCCGCTGCCACGCCGGGAGTTCGGCGAGCCGGTGCGGCGCGGTGGCCTCGTCGGCCAGCAGCCCGGCCCAGCGGCGCACCGAGGTGCCGACCGGGGCGAGCAGCACCGGCCGCCCGGCCGTCACGGCCTCCCCGGCGGCCCGCAGGTCCGGCAGCAGGATCCGCCAGGACACCCCGTCCACCACCAGGTGGTGCAGCACCAGCAGCAGCCGCCCCGGCGCACCGGGACCGGCGTCCAGCCACACCGCCTGGAGCATCACCCCGGCGGAGGGGTCCAGCCGGTCCCGGGCGGCGGCGGCCTGGTCGGCCGTCAGCGCCCGCAGCCCGGCCGCGTCCAGCCCGGCCGCGTCCACCCGCAGCAGGCGGTCGGCGGCCCGCACCGAGCCGGCCGGCCCGGCGTGCAGCACCCAGCGGCCGTCCGCCCGGACGTCCAGCCGGGAGCGCAGTACGTCGTGGTGGTCGGTCAGGGCCTGCAGCACGGCGGCCAGCCGGGGCAGGTCCAGCTGCCCGCGCGGCGGCACCGCGACCACCGCCTCCTGGCTGAACCCGTCGGTCGGGACGTCCAGTTCGCGCAGCCACTCGCCGATCGGGGTGGGGGGGATCTCCCCGGTGCCGGTCTCCCCGGCCGCGGCCGAGTCCTCCGCCGGGACCGCCACCGCGGCCAGCGCGGCGACCGACTGGTGGGCGAACACGTCCCGGGCACCGATCACCAGTCCGGCGGCGCGGGCCTGCGAGACCACCTGGATCGCCTGGATGCTGTCGCCGCCCAGGTCGAAGAAGCCGTCCCCGGTCCCGACCGCGGGCAGCCCCAGCACCTCGGCGTAGATCGCGGCCAGGGTCTCCTCCGCGGGGGTGCGCGGCCGGTCCCCGTCGTCCGCCGCGGTGAACTCCGGGGCCGGCAGCCGGCCCCGGTCCACCTTGCCGTTGGCGGTCAGCGGCAGTGCGTCGAGCACCACCACGGCCGCCGGCACCAGGTACGGCGGCAGCTGGGCGGCCAGCGCGGCCCGCACCGCCGCCGGCTCCGGGGCCTCCCCCGGACGGGGCACCAGGTAGCCGGTCAGCGCCTTGCGGCCCGGCCGGTCCTCCCGGACCGTCACCACCGCCCGGGCCACCGCCGGCAGCGCGGCCAGCGCCGACTCCACCTCGCCCAGCTCGATCCGGAAGCCCCGGATCTTGACCTGGTCGTCGGTGCGGCCGAGGAAGTCCAGCTGCCCGTCCGCCCGCCACCGCACCAGGTCCCCGGTGCGGTACACCCGCGAGCCGGGCGGCCCGAACGGGTCCGGCAGGAAGCGGCTCGCGGTCAGCCCGGGACGGCCCAGGTAGCCCCGGGCCAGGCCGGCACCCGCCACGAACAGCTCGCCGGGCACGCCCGCCGGGACCGGCCGCAGCCCCTCGTCCAGCACGTGGACCCGGGCGCCCGCGACCGGGCGGCCGACCGGCGGGGCCCCGCCGCCGGGCGACAGCGGCCCGGTCACGGTGGCGCACACCGTCGTCTCGGTCGGGCCGTACGCGTCGACCATCCGCAGCCGCGCCGACCAGCGGTCGGCCAGCGCGGCCGGGCAGGACTCGCCCGCCACCACCAGCGACCGCACGGCGGGCAGCCCGTCCTCCGGCACGGCGGCCAGCACACTGGGCGGCAGCGTCACGTTGGTCACCCCGTACCGCTCGCAGGTCCGGGTCAGCGGCTCGCCCGGCAGCAGCTCCTCCTTCGGGACGACGACCAGCGCCGCCCCGGTCAGCAGCGCGTCGCAGCGCTCCGCCACCGAGGCGTCGAAGCCCGGCGGGGCGAACTGCAGCACCCGGCTGCTCCCGTCCAGCCCGAAGGCCTCGGCCTGCGCCGCGACCAGGCCCGGGATGCCGGTGTGGGTGACCACCACGCCCTTGGGCGTCCCGGTGGAACCCGAGGTGTAGATGACGTACGCGGCGTTCGCCGGGGTCAGCGGCGCCGCGCGGTCGGCGTCCGTCGGCGCGGTGGTCGGGTGGGCGGCGAGCTCGCGCAGCAGCTCCGGGTCGTCCAGCCGCAGCAGCGGGACGTCCGTCGCCGGCAGCCCGGCGGCCGACTCCCCGGTGGCCAGCAGCAGCACCGGGCGGGCGTCCCGGAGCAGGAAGCCGATCCGCTGCGCCGGGTGGTCCGGGTCGACGGGCAGGTAGGCGGAGCCCGCCTTGACCACGGCGAGCATCGCCACCACCGAGGACGCCGCGCGGGGCAGCGCCACCGCCACCGGGCGCTCCGGTCCGGCGCCCCGGTCGATCAGCACCCGGGCCAGCCGGTTGGCCTCCGCCTCCAGCCGCGCGTACGTCAGCTCCCCCTCGGCGTCGACGACCGCGGGACGGCCCGGGGTGCGGGCCGCCTGCGCCTGGAACAGCTCCGGCAGGGTGGCGGACGGCAGCGCGCGGGCCGGGCCGTTCCACTCGACCAGCAGCCGGTGGCGCTCCTCGGGGGCGAGCAGCTCGATCTCGCCGACCGGGCGCCCCGGCGCGGCGCAGACCGCCAGCAGCGTCCGGCGCAGCCGCTCGGCCAGCAGTTCCACGGTGCCCGGGTCGAAGACGTCGGCGTTGTACTCGACGACGCCGTCGATCCCGGCGGGCGCGCCGTCCCCGGTGGTCCGGCCGGTCAGCGAGAACACCAGGTCCATCCGGGCGCCGCCGGTGTCCACCGGCACGACCTCCTCGGCCAGGCCCGGCAGGCCGAGCACCGCGTCGGGGACGTTCTGCCAGGCCAGCAGCACCTGGCAGAGCGGGTGGTGGGCGGTGGAGCGGGCCGGCCGCAGGGCGTCCACCAGGAACTCGAACGGGACGTCCTGATGGGCGTGGGCGTCCAGCGAGCGCTCCCGGACCTGCGCGAGCAGGTCGCGGAAGGCCGGCCGGCCGCCGGTGTCGACGCGCAGGACGAGGGTGTTGACGAAGAAGCCGACCAGTTCCTCGGTGGCGGCGTCGGTGCGTCCGGCGACGGTCGCCCCCAGCGGGATGTCGTCCCCGGCGCCGAGCCGGTGCAGCAGCGCCGCCAGCGCGGCGTGCACCACCATGAACTCGCTCGCGCCGTGCCGGCGGGCCAGGCCGGCGACCGCGGAGTGCAGCGCGGCGTCCCAGTGCAGCGCGACGGTGCCGCCGCGCCGGGAGGCCTCCGCGGGGTGCGGCCGGTCGGTGGGCAGCGCGATCCGCTCCGGCAGGCCGTCCAGGGCCCGCCGCCAGTGGTCGAGCTGACGGGCCCGCAGGCCGTCGGTGTCCGCGCGGTCGCCGAGCAGCCGGCGCTGCCACAGGGTGTAGTCGGCGTACTGGACCGGCAGCGGCGCCCAGCGGGGCGGGCGGCCGGTGCGGCGGGCGGTGTAGGCGGTGGCGAGGTCGCGGCCCAGCAGGCCGACGGACCAGCCGTCGGCGGCGATGTGGTGGACCACCAGGACCAGCGTGTGCCGTTCGGGTCCGTGCACCAGCAGCTCGGCCCTCAGCGGGAGTTCACCGGCCAGGTCGAAGCGGTGGCGGGCGGCGGCCCGGACCGCCCGGGCCGCCCCGGCGTCCGGGACCTCCGTGACGGTCAGCGCGGCGTGCCCGGCGGCCGGGCCGAGGACGTGCTGGCGCGGCACGCCCGCGGTGTCGGGGAACACGGTGCGCAGTGCCTCGTGCCGCTCCACCACGTCGGCCAGCGCGGCCCGCAGCGCCGCGGTGTCCAGCGGGCCGGTCAGCCGGACCGCCATCGGGATGTTGTAGGTGGCGGACGGGCCCTCCAGCCGGTCCAGGAACCACAGCCGGCGCTGGGCGTGGGAGAGCGGCAGCTCGGCGGGGCGCTCCTCGGGCACCAGCGCGGGGCGGTGGGGTCCGGAGGTGCCGTCGCCGCCGTCGCCACCGGCGAGCCGGTGGGCCAGGCCGGCCACCGTCGGGGTCTCGAACAGCGTCCGGACCGGCACCTCGGCGCCGAGCGCGGCCCGGATCTGCGACACCAGCCGGGTGGCGAGCAGCGAGTGGCCGCCCAGGTCGAAGAAGCTGTCGTGGACGCCGACCGCCGGCACCCCCAGCACCTTGGCGAACAGCGCGCACAGCGCCTCCTCGCGCTCGTCGCGCGGGGCGGCGTACGCGGCGGCGAGGTCACGGCGGTCGGCGTCGGGGGCCGGCAGCGCCCCGCGGTCGGTCTTGCCGTTGGGCGTCAGCGGCAGCGCGTCGAGCAGCACGTACGCGGACGGGACCATGTACCCGGGCAGCCGCTCGGCCAGCGCGGCCCGCAGCGCCGGGACGAGCCGGCGGGCCAGCCGGCGGCGGGTGCCGCTGACGTGGCGGCCCCAGTCCGGTTCCCCGGCCGGCGGAGCGACGGGGCGGGGCAGGCCCCGCTCCGGCGTGCCGTCGGCGCCGGTGCGGCGGGCGACCAGGTCCAGCGCGCCGTCCGGGCCGTGGCCGGACCAGTCCAGGTCGATCCGGTAGCCGGTCGCCCCGGCCAGCGACCACAGCTCCTCGGGGTCGACGGCCGCCGCCCCGGGGGCGCCGGCACCGGGCCGCCCGAGCGTCCGGGCGAGGTCCCGGACCCGGGCGTTGGGCACGCCGCGGACGGCGAGCAGGTCGGGCCGCCCGTCCGTCAGCCGCTCGCGCAGCGCCGCCACGCTCAGCCCCTCGGCCGTCCAGTCCAGCCACCGGGTGTCCTGCTCCGGTCCGGCCGGCGGGCGGCCGGTGGTGAGCACGACGTCGTAGCGGAAGCGGGTCAGCTCGTTGGCGGCCGCGGCCCGCTTGGGCAGCACCCGGACCTCGCCGATCGCGGGGAACCGCAGCGGCAGGGCGGTGAACAGCGCCGGGTCGACGACGAGTTCCTCGTCCTCCTCGACCCGGCGCCGCACCCGGGCGAGCAGCCGGTCGGCGGGCAGGTCCGGTTCGGCGTGGGTCTGCTCCACCGACAGGTGGAACGCCTCCAGCAGCGGCAGGCTGCGGATGTCGCCGAGGAACAGCGAGCCGCCCGGGGCGAGCCGGGCGAGCGCGCCCTCGACCACCCGCAGCAGGTAGCGCTCGTCGGGGAAGTACTGGACCACCGAGTTGAGCACGACGACGTCGAAGAGCCCTTCGGGCAGCAGGTCGAGGCGGTCGGCGGGGCAGCGGTCGAGCCGCACCTCGCCGAAGGCGCCGCCGGCGGCGTCGACCACCGCGCGCAGCCCGGCGAGGGCGACCCCGGAGATGTCGGTGCCCCAGTACCGCCCGGTGTGCGGCGCGACCCGCTGGAGGATCAGGCCGGTGCCGCAGCCGATCTCCAGCACCGAGCGGGGTTCGAGGCCGAGGATCCGCCCGGCGGTGGCGTCGGCCCAGTCGCGCATCTCGGCGGCCGGGATCGGCTCCCCGGTGTAGCTGCTGTTCCAGCCGCGCAGGTCCTCGCCGGGGATCGCGGCGGCGGCGGGGGCGGGGGTCCCGTCCGGTTCGTCGTAGGCGGTGTCCCAGATCCGGCGCCACTCGTCCACCTGGTCGGGCCACTCCGGCGTTCCGCCGGGGCCGCCGTCGGACGCCGGCACCACGTACGCCACCAGCCGCTGGTCGCCGGGGACGTCCTCCCGGACCGTCACCACCGCGTGGCCGACCCCGGGCCGGGCGGCCAGCTCGCTCTCGACCTCGCCCAGCTCGATCCGGAAGCCGCGCAGCTTCACCTGGTGGTCCAGCCGGCCGAGGAACTCGATGCCGCCGTCCCGCCGGCGGCGCACCAGGTCCCCGGTGCGGTACAGCCGCTCCTCGGGGCCCGCGCCGAAGGGGTGCGGGACGAACCGCTCGGCCGTCAGCTCCGGCCGGCCCAGATAGCCCCGGGCCAGCCCGTCACCGCCGATGTACAGCTCGCCCGGCACCCCGGCGGGCACCAGCCGGCGCCGCTCGTCGAGCACGTGCAGCTCGGTGTTGGCGATCGGCGCGCCGATCGAGACCGGGCCCTCGCCGACCTCGGCCACCGCGGACCAGACGGTGGTCTCGGTCGGCCCGTACATGTTCCACAGCTCGACGCCGCCCTCCCGCAGCCGCCGGGCCAGACCGGCGTCCAGCGCCTCGCCGCCGGCCAGCACCCGCAGGCCCGGCGCGCCCCGCCAGCCCGCGTCCAGCAGCATCCGCCAGGTGGACGGCGTGGCCTGCATCACGCTCGCCCCGGAACCGGCCAGCAGCCGGGCGAGCCGCTCGCCGTCGGAGGCCTCGGCCCGCCCGGCGACCACCACCCGGGCGCCCTCCACCAGCGGCAGCAGCAGCTCCAGCAGCGAGATGTCGAAGGAGTGCGTGGTGACCGCGAGCAGCGTGTCCTCCGGGCCGAGGCCCGGGCGCTCGCCCATCGCCCGCAGGAAGTTGGCCAGCGCCCGGTGCGGGACCTGCACGCCCTTCGGCCGCCCGGTCGAGCCCGAGGTGTAGATGACGTAGGCGAGGTCCCCGGCCTCCACCGGAGCGCCGGGGTCCCCGGCGGGCCCGGCGGCGAGCTCCTCGCGCAGCTCGTCCAGGCAGAGCACCTCGGCGTCGCCGGCCGGCAGCCGCTCGGCCACCGTCCGTCGGGTGAGCAGCACCGGCAGCCCGGAGTCGGCCAGCATGAAGGCGATCCGCTCGGCCGGGAACCCCGGGTCCAGCGGGACGAACGCGCCGCCCGCCTTCAGCACCGCCAGCAGCGCCACCACCAGGTCGACGGAGCGCTCGGTGCAGACGCCGACCAGCACGTCCCGGCCGACCCCGTGCCGCCGCAGCCGGTGGGCCAGCCGGTCGGCACGGTCGGCCAGCTCGGCGTAGCTCAGCGCCTCCGCGCCGCAGCGCACGGCCTCGGCGTCCGGGGTGCGGGCGGCCTGCTCGGCGAAGCGGTGGTGGACCAGACCGGCGTCCGGCCAGCTCCGGCGGGTGTCGTTGCCGTGCTCGCGCAGCCGCCGCTCCTCGTCGGCCGCCAGCATCGGCACCTCGCCGACCGGGCGGTCCGGCTCGGCCAGCAGGTGCTCGACCAGCAGCCGCAGATGGCCCGCCAGCTGGTCGACGGTGGCCGCGTCGAACAGGTCGCTGTTGTACTCGAAGCGGCCGCTCAGGCCCTCCGGGCGGTCGAAGACCTGGAGCTCCAGGTCGAAGCGGGCGGTGCTGCCGGCCACCTCCATCGGCTCCAGCCGCAGCCCCGCCGCGTCGAAGGAGGGCATCGCGATGTTCTGGTAGACGAAGGAGACCTGGAAGACGGGTGTGCGGGAGAGGTCCCGCCGCGGGTGCAGCTCCTCCACCAGCCGTTCGAAGGGCAGCTCCTGGTGGGCGAAGGCGCCCAGGCAGACCGGCCGCACCCGCGCCAGCAGCTCGCGGAAGGACGGCGCGCCCGACAGGTCGGTGCGCAGCGCCAGCATGTTGGCGAAGTAGCCGATCAGCCGCTCGACCTCGGGGCGGCCGCGGTTGGCGACCGGCACGCCGACGACGACGTCCTCCGCCCGGGTGTAGCGGTGCAGCAGCACCTGGAAGGCGGCGAGCACCGTCATGAACGGGGTGACGCCCTCGGCGCGGCTGAACGCCCGGACCCCGTCCATCAGCGCGGCGGGCAGGGCGAACGGGCGCGAGCCGCCCCGGGTGGTCCGCACGGCGGGCCGGGGCCGGTCGGCGGGCAGCTCCAGCGCGGCCGGGGCGCCGGCCAGTGCCTGCCGCCAGTAGGCCAGGTCGGCCGCCGCGCCGTCGCCCTCCAGCCGCTTGCGCTGCCAGACCGCGTAGTCGGCGTACTGGACGGGCAGTTCGGGCAGTTCGGCCTCGGTGCCGGCGGTGTAAGCGCCGTAGAGCGTCACCAGTTCGTCGAGGAAGACCGAGGTGGACCAGAGGTCGCCCGCGATGTGGTGGATGGTCAGCAGCAGCACGTGCTCGTCCGCGGCGAGGCGCAGGAAGCGCATCCGCACCAGCGGGCCGGCTGCCAGGTCGAAGGGGCGGGCGAACTCCTCCCGGGCCAGCGCCTGGACGCCGGCCTCGCCGTCCGGCCCGGCCAGGTGCTCGCAGGGGACGACGGCGAACGCGGGCTCGGCGCCCTCGGTGACCACCTGGACCGGCTCGCCGTCCACCTCGCGGAAGGTGGTGCGCAGCGCCTCGTGGCGGCGGGCGATCGCGGAGACGGCGCGCCGCCACCGGTCGAGGTCCAGCGGGCCGTGGATCCTGGTCGCCCCGCAGACGTTGTACGCGGTGTCGCCGGGGGTCAGCTGGTCCAGGAACCACATCCGCTGCTGCGGGAAGGAGGCGGGGAAGCGGTGCTGCCGGGGCTGTGCGGCCTTCCGGCGGCGCAGCCGCTCGGCCAGCAGGGCGCGCTTCTCGGCGGCGGTGAGGCCCGCCGGGTCGGGCGTGGTGCCGGGCGTGGTGCCGGGCGTGGTGTCGCGGGCGTTCATTCCTGGTCCCCCTGGCTGTTGCGCTCCTCGGCGAGCAGGGCCCGCAGCTGTTCCTCGACCTCGTCGTCGGAGAGGCCGGCGAGACCGAAGTCGTCGAGGTCGAGCTCGTCGGGGCCGTCGGGCGCCCCGGACCCGTCGGGGCCGTCCCCTCCCGCGCCGTCCGGTGCGTCGCGCCGCAGGGCTTCGATGGCGTCCTCGCCCCCGGCCCCGCCGCCGGTCCCCTCCAGCAGCCGGACGGTGTGGGCGACCGTGGGGGACTGGAAGAAGTCCCGCAGGTCGAGCTCGGTCCCGAACCGGCTCCGGATCCGGGTGTTGATCTGCACCGCCGCCAGTGAGTGGCCGCCCAGCGCGAAGAAGTCGTCGTCCACGCCGACCTCCTCGACGCCCAGCACCTCCCGCCAGAGCGCCGCGACGGCCTCCTCTTGTTCGGTGGCGGGCGCCACGAACGGGGTCGCGAGGTCCGGGCGCGGGTGACTGCCGCCCAGCGGCACCAGCCGGTCCAGCTCCCGGGCCAGCAGCGCCGGGGTGACCGAGCGGGCCAGCCGGCGCTGCGCCGCGAAGTCCCGCGGGGTGACCACCAGGTGGGCCGGCAGCGGGGGCGCGGCCAGGATCCGGGCGAACGCCGCCCGGCCGTCCGCCTCCCCGAAGCCCTCGCCGAGCGCGGCCAGCGCGCCCCTCCCGGCGGGTTCCCCGGCGTCCGGGCCGCTGCCGCCGGCGTCCCCGCCCGCCGACTCGGCCTCCGCGACGGTCCGCCCGATCTGCTCCAGCAGCGCCTCGACGTCGTTGATCCGCTTGACCGTGAAGTCGGTCACCCGGACCAGCAGCCGGCCGTCGGGATCGAGGAGTTCGAGGTCGCAGGTGAGGGTCTCGCCGGTCGACCCCGCCGGGTGCTTTATCTCCACGGAGACCTCCACCGTGCCGGTCAGCGGGTGCAGGATCCGCAGCCGGCGGTAGGTCAGCGGCAGGTAGTACGGGTCCTCGGCGTGCAGCCGGAACACCCCGCCGGCCATGTCGAGCAGCGCCGGGTGCAGGGGGAAGTCGGCCAGGTCGGCGAGGAAGGCGTCGTCCAGGCGCAGGGTGGCGAGCATCCGCCGTCCGCCGGTGCGGATCGTCTTCAGCACCTGCCAGCGCGGCCCGAACCAGAACTGCAGCGGGCCGCCGCCCTCCTCGAAGCGCTCCACCCCGAGCCGACGGCGGATCTCCTCCTCGGTCTCCAGGACCTCGGTGACCCCGCAGGCGGCCTCCACCTCGGCCAGGTCCCGGACGGTGTCCGGGCCGCGGTCGTGGAACGAGGCCGATCCGGTCGCGTGCTCGCGCCACTGCGCGCCCTCGGCGGGCCGGCTGCGGACCGTGAAGTGCGGGCGGCCGTCGCGTTCCTCGACGGTGGTGTACACGGTCCGCTGCTGCCCGTCGGGGACGATCACCGGCGTCATGAACAGCACGTCGTGCAGCTCGACGGTGCGGTCGCCGGCCTGCTCGGCCAGGGCCGCGCGGACGAGTTCGAGGTAGGCGGTGCCCGGCACCAGGCCGTGGCCCATCAGCCGGTGGTCGTCGACGATCCAGCTGTCCGCGGTGCTGAGCACCGTCTCGTAGACGCGGGTGGTGCCCTCCGCGCGGACCGGCCGCAGCAGCGGGTGACCGGTCCCCGGGCCGGCGGTGCCGGGCCGGGCGGTGAGTCCGGCGGCCATCCCGACGCCCTCCCAGGTGCCCCAGCCGAGCGAGACCACCGGGCGGTCCGGGCGGGTGCGCTGCTGGGCGAAGGCGTCCAGGAAGGCGTTGGCCGCGGTGTAGTCGCTCTGGCCGGGCCCGCCGAGCACGGCGCTGACCGAGGAGCAGAGCAGCAGGAAGTCCAGCGGGTCGTCCGCGCAGAGGCGGTCCAGCAGCAGGGTGCCGCGGGTCTTGGCCCCGAGCACGGCGTCGGCCTCCCCGGGGGTGCGGCGCGCCAGCATGCCGGCGGACGGCGCCCCGGCGGCGTGCACCACGCCGTTCAGCGGGCCGAAGCGGGAGCGGAGTTCGCCGATCCGGGCGGCCAGCGCGGCCTCGTCGGTGACGTCCGCGCAGAGCACGGCGATCCGTGCGCCGCGCTCGCGCAGCCGGACCAGCCGGCGGATCCGGACGCTGGTCGGGTCCTGCTCGCCGTGCGCCTCCAGCCAGGCGGGCCAGGTGTTCTCGGCCGGGAAGTCCGAGCGGCCGAGCAGGCCCAGGGCGGGGTTCCCGGCGCTCTCCGCGAGCTGTTCGGCCAGCGCCAGGCCGACGCCGCCGAGCCCGCCGGTGATCAGGTAGACGCCGCCGTCGCGGACCAGGGCGGGGCGGGCGGCGCCGTCCGGACCGTCCGCCTCCAGGGGGAGGGCGTCGAAGTCGCGGACCCACCAGTGCCGCCCGCGCAGCGCCAGCTGCCGCTCCTCGGTGGGCCGCCGCAGCAGCGCGTGCACGGCGTCCACCGCCGCCGCGGCCGGGGCGGCCGGGTCGGTGCCGGTGATGTCCAGCAGCCGGCAGGAGACGTCCGGCAGCTCCTGCGGGATCACCGTGCAGGGGCCGGTCAGCAGGGCCTGTTCGGGCCGCAGCGCCTCGTCGCCGGTGACGGCGTGCACGCCCCGGCAGAGCACCTCGACGGCGACCGGGACGGCGGGGCGGGCATCGGTGAGGGCCTGGGCGAGGGCGCTCAGGCTGTCCACGCCGAGCCGGCGGGCCGTGTCGAGCCGGGTCTCGTCGAGCCGGTCGCCGTCCGGTGCGGCGCCGTCCGGTGCGGCGCCGTCGTGCGGGCCGGCCGTGTCGTCGGCGAGCGTGGCCAGGTGCAGCAGCCGGATCGAGGTGGCGTCGGCGGTGTCCAGCGCGCCGAGCAGGCCGGCGAACTCCGCGCGGTCGGACGGGTCGAGCGACCAGGAGCGCTCGCCGCGGGCGTGCGGGCCCGGGACGCGCAGTCCGTCGGTGCGTGCGGGGAGGTCGTCGGTGCCGACCCGGACCACGGGCGAGCCGTCGGCCGCGAGCCGTCCGGCGAGGGCGTCGGCGAGCGCGGTGCCGTCCCCGAGCACCACCCACAGGGGCGCGCCGTCCTCGCCCGCCGGGCCGCCGCCGGCCGGCGGCGCGAGTCGCTTCCAGCCGGGGGTGCGGAACCAGTCGGAGAGCGGCACGGGACCGGCCGGGCGGTCCGGCGCGGCGTCGGCGCCGCGGTCCGGTTCCACCCAGTAGCGCTCCCGCTGGAAGGGGTGGCCGGGCAGCCGCAGCACCCGGCCCGTGCCGCCGTCCGGCCGCACGGCGTCCAGGTCCACCGGGACCCCGGCGCTCCACAGCGCGCCCAGGGCCCTGGTCAGCCGGACCCGGTCGTCCTCCTGCTCGTGCGGGTGCCGCAGCGAGGAGACCACCGTGCGGTCCTCCCGCCAGGCGTGGTGGCGGCGCAGGAAGTCGCCCAGGGCGCGGCCGGGGCCGACCTCCAGCGGCACCCAGGACGGGTCGGCCAGCAGCAGGGCGGCGGCGTCGGCGAAGCGCACCGGCTGCCGAAGGTGGCGGCCCCAGTACTCCGGGCTGGTCGCCTCCTCGTCGGTGATCCAGGTGCCGGTGACGTCGGAGCAGAACGGGATCCGCGGCGGGCTCAGCCGCACCCCGCGCACCGCCTCCACCAGCGGGCCGACCGCGCCGTCCATGCCCGCCGAGTGGAAGGCGTGCGAGGTGTGCAGCCGGCGGCACGGCACGCCGGCCGCCTTGAGCCGCCGCTCCAGGCCGTCCACCGCGGCGGCGGGGCCGGAGACCACGCTCAGCTCGCTGGAGTTGACGGCCGCCACGGCCAGGTCGGCGTCCAGCCAGGGCGCGAGGTCCGGCTCGGCCAGGAACACGGTGAGCATCGCGCCGGCCGGCATCGCCGCGACCAGCCGCCCCCGGGCCGCCACCAGCCGCAGCGCGTCCTCCGGCGAGAAGACGCCCGCCAGACAGGCCGCGACGTACTCGCCGACGCTGTGCCCGGCCATGGCCTCCGGCCGGACGCCCCACGCCTCCCACTGCCGGGCGAGCGCGTACTCGGTGACGAACAGCGCCGGCTGGGCGAACTCGGTGCGGGTCAGCCGCGCCGCCGCCTCCTCGGCCCGCCCGGCGGCGGGGAACAGCAGCGCCCGCAGGTCCTCGCCCGACTCGGCGGCGAACAGCTCGGCGCCGGCGTCGAGTTCGGCGGTGAACACCGGCTCGTGACGGTACAGGCCGCGGGCCATGCCGGCGTACTGGGTGCCCTGGCCGGGGAACAGGAACGCCACCCGGGCCCGCTCGGCGGCCCCGGTGGTGCCGGCGGCCGTCACGGCGCGCAGCGCGGCGAGCACCTCCGCCCGGTCGCGGCCGGCCACCGCCACGCGCCGGCCGAACGCGCGCCGGCGGTGGGTCAGGGTGTGGACGAGGTCGGCCGGACGCAGCCCGGGTCGCTCCTCCAGGTGCGCGGCGAGCCGGTGCGCGGACTGCGCGACGGCCTCCGCCGTGCGGCCCGACAGCGGCAGCAGGACCGGGGCGGCGGACTCCCCGGCCGCCGGCCCCTCCGGCGTGGGGGCGGGCGCCCCCTCCGGTGCGGGCGCCTCCTCCAGCACGAGGTGCACATTGGTGCCGCCGATGCCGAACGAGCTGACCCCGGCGCGGCGCGGTGCGGCGCCCCGCGGCCACGGCCGCAGCCGGTCGTTGACGAAGAACGGGCTGGTGTCCAGGTCGAGTTCGGGGTTGGGCTTGGTGAAGTGCAGCGACGCGGGGATCGCCTCCTGTCGCAGCGCCAGCACCGTCTTGATCAGTGCGGCGACCCCGGCGGCGGCGTCCAGGTGGCCGATGTTGCTCTTCACCGAGCCGATCGCGCAGTAGCCGGTGGCGTCGGTGGACTCCCGGAACGCCCGGGTGAGCGCGGCGAGTTCGATCGGGTCGCCGAGCGCGGTGCCGGTGCCGTGCGCCTCCACGTAGCCGACCGAGCCGGCGTCGACCCCGGCCACCGCCAGCGCCTCGGTGATCACCGCGGCCTGGCCGGCGACGCTCGGCGCGGTGTACCCGGCCTTCAGCGAGCCGTCGTTGTTGACCGCCGAGCCCAGCACCACCGCGTCCACGGCGTCGCCGTCCCGGCGGGCGTCGGCCAGCCGGCGCAGCACCACCACACCGGCGCCGTTGCCGGGCACGGTGCCGGCCGCCGCCGCGTCGAACGGCCGGCAGTGGCCGTCGGGGGAGAGGATGCCGCCCGGCTCGTACCGGTAGCCCTGCGCCAGTGGCGAGCCGATCGACACACCGCCGGCCAGCGCGAGGTCGCACTCGCCGTCGAGCAGGCTCTGGCAGGCCAGGTGGACGGCGGTCAGCGAGGTCGAGCAGGCGGTCTGCACGCTCAGCGCCGGGCCGGTCAGGCCGAGCTTGTACGCGACCCTGGTGGCCAGGAAGTCCTTGTCGGAGGCGAGCAGCGTCTGGTACGGCCCGGCCGCGTCGTAGACCCGCCGGTTCGCCGTCACGTTGTGCAGCAGGTAGGTGTTCATCCCGGCGCCGGCGAACACCCCGATCCGGCCCTCGAAGGACTCCGGCACGCAGCCGGCGTCCTCCAGGGCCTCCCAGGCGCACTCCAGGAACACCCGGTGCTGCGGGTCCATGATCTCGGCCTCGCGCGGGCTGAAGCCGAAGAACGCCGCGTCGAAGCGGTCGGCGCCGGGCGGCACGCCCTTGGCCCGCACGTAGCCGTCCCGGCCGGACTCCTCCGGGTCCACCCCGTCGGCGAGCAGTTCCTCCGGCGGGAGTTCGGCGATCGACTCCCGGCCCTCCTCCAGGTTCCTCCAGAAGGTTCCGACGTCGGGGGCGCCGGGGAAGCGGCCGGCCATCCCGACGACGGCGATCTGGTCGAGTTCTTCGGACATCTCCGGCATCGGGGTCACCTGTCGCTCTCTCGAATCGCTCTCTCAGGGACGGGAGCGGCGCGCGGCCGCCTGGTGCCGCCGGGCGCCGGCCCGGCGTCGGTGCTCCGCGCGCTCGCGCGCGTCCGGACCGGGGGCCGCGGCCGGCTCCCCGTCGGTCCGGCTCAGGTAGGCGGCCAGCGAGGCCACCGTGGGGTGCTGGAACAGTTCGACCATCGACACCCGGTGCCCGGTGTCCGCGGCGAGCTGCGAACGCAGCTCGGCCATCAGCAGCGAGTGCCCGCCGAGGTCGAAGAAGTTGTCGTGGGCGCCGACCCGTTCGACCCCCAGGACCGTGCGCCACAGCCCGGCGAGGGTGCGCTCCAGACCGGCCCCGGGCGCGGTGAACGGCGCGTCCGCGCCCGGCCGGCCGTCGTCCGGCTCGGGCAGCGCGGCACGGTCGACCTTGCCGCTCGGGGTGAGCGGCAGGGCGTCCAGCACCGCGAACGCGGCCGGGACCATGTGGGCGGGCAGCCGCCCGCGCAGATGGGCGGCCAGCTCGGCCGGGCCGGGTGCCCCGGTGCCCCCGGCCACCGTCAGATGGGCCACCAGCCGGACGTCCCCGGCCCGGTGGGCACGGGCCGTCACCACGGCCTCCCGCACCAGCGGGTGCGCGGTCAGCACGGCCTCGATCTCGCCCGGTTCGATCCGGAAGCCGCGCAGCTTCACCTGGTGGTCGAGCCGGCCCAGGTACTCCACCGCGCCGTCCTCGCGGAACCGGGCGAGGTCCCCGGTGCGGTACAGCCGGGCCGCCGGGTCCGGGTCGAACGGGTCCCGGACGAAGCGCTCGGCGGTCAGCTCCGGCCGGCCCAGGTAGCCGCGGGCCAGACCCCGGCCGCCGATGTGCAGCTCCCCGGGGACCCCGACCGGGACCGGCCGCAGGGCCTCGTCCAGCACGTGGACGCGGGTGTTGGCGATCGGCCGGCCGATCGGCACCGGCCGCCGCGGGTCGGTGTCCGGCCGGCAGGTCCAGTGGGTGACGTCGACCGCCGCCTCGGTCGGGCCGTACAGGTTGTACAGCCGGGCCCCGGACCGGGCCAGGAAGCGGTCCTGGAGGTCGCGCGGCAGGGCCTCCCCGCTGCACACCACCCGGCGCAGCGAGGTGCACTCCTCCACCGGCTCCCGCAGGAACGCCTGGAGCATCGAGGGCACGAAGTGCAGCGTGGTGATCCGCTCCTCGCGGACCGTCCGGGCCAGGTAGCCGGGGTCCCGGTGGCCCTCCGGCCGGGCGAGCACCAGGGTCGCCCCGGCGGCCAGCGGCCAGAAGAACTCCCAGACCGACACGTCGAAGGAGAACGGGGTCTTCTGCAGTACCCGGTCGTCCGCGCCCAGCCGGTAGGCGTCCTGCATCCACAGCAGCCGGTTGCGGATCGCCGCGTGCACGTTCATCACGCCCTTGGGCGTGCCCGTGGAACCGGACGTGTAGATGACGTAGGCGAGGTCCTCGCCGTCCACCTCCACCTCCGGACCGGTGTCCGGCTCGTCGCCCGGCGCCGCCTCGAACTCCTCCACGCACAGCACCTCGGCGCCGGCGGCCGGCAGCCGCCCCAGCACCCGGCGCTGGGCGAGCAGCACCGGCACCCGGGCGTCGCGCACCATCAGCTCCAGCCGCGCCGACGGGAGTTCCGGGTCCAGCGGCAGGTAGGCCCCGCCCGCCTTGAGCACCGCCAGCAGCGCCACCACCAGCTCCGGCGAGCGCTCCATGCCGACGCCCACCACGACGTCCCGGCCCACCCCGAGCCGGCGCAGCCGGTGCGCGAGCCGGTTGGCCCGCCGGTCCAGCTCCCGGTAGCCGACGGAGCGCCCCTCGAAGCGCAGCGCCACCGCCTCCGGGCTGCGCCGGGCCTGCTCCTCGAACGCCCGGTGGATCCAGCCGGCGTCCTGCGGCCACTCGCGGCCGGTGGCGTTGAAATCCTCCAGCACCCGGTGGCGTTCGGCCGCCGTCAGCAGCTCCAGCGCGTCGACCGGCCGGTCCGGATCCGCCACCGCCTGCTCCGCCAGCCGGCGGAAGTGCGCGGCCATCCGGGCCACCGTGGACTCGTCGAACAGGTCGCGGTCGTACTCGAACCAGCCGCTCAGCCCGCCGTCCCGGTCGAAGGCCTGGAGCTCCAGGTCGAACCGGGCACCGCCGCTGCGCACCAGCACCTGCTCCAGCTTCGCGCCGCCCAGGGTGAGGTCCGGCACCGCCTCGCGGCCGTAGGCGAAGCTCGCCTGGTACACCGGCGGGCGGCTGAGGTCGCGCGCCCGGTTCAGCTCGCCGACCACCAGCTCGAACGGCACCTCCTGGTGCTCGTAGGCGCCCAGGCAGGCGACGCGCACCCGCTCCAGCACCGCGGCGAAGGACGGCTCGCCGTCCAGCGCGGTGCGGATCGGCAGGGTGTTGACGAAGTAGCCGATCAGCGGCTCCAGTTCGGGCCGGTCGCGGACGGCCGTGGGCACGCCCACCACCACGTCCTGCTGGCGGCTGTACCGGGAGAGCAGCACCGTGAAGACGGCCAGCAGCGCCATGTAGGTGGTCGCGCCGCGCGCGTGGGCCAGCGCGGACAGCTCCCGCATCAGCGGCTCGGGCAGCTCGAACGGCAGCGCGCCGCCGTTGAAGCCCTGCACCGCGGGCCGGGGCCGGTCGGTCGGCAGCTCCAGCGCGGCCGGCGCGCCCGCCAGCCGCTCCCGCCAGTACGCCAGCTGTCCGGCCCAGCGGCCCTGCTCCTGCTGCTCGCGCTGCCAGACCGCGAAGTCGGCGTACTGCACCGGGAGGACCGGCAGCGGCGAGGGCTCGCCGGCGGCGAACGCCGCGTACAGCGCCGCGAGTTCGGAGAGCAGCACCCAGAACGACCAGCGGTCCGAGACCAGGTGGTGCAGCGCCAGCACCAGGACCGACTCGTCCTCGGCGGTGCGCAGCAGCGTCAGCCGGAACGGCGGCCCGCTCTCCAGGTCGAAGGGCTCGCCGACCGCCGCCGCGGCGATGTGCCGGTCCAGCTCGTCGGGCGTGGGCGAGGCCCGGCGCAGGTCGACGACGGGCAGCTCCGGAGCCGCCGCTGCCCGCACCACCTGGACGGGGCGGCCCTCGCGCAGCGCGAAGGAGGTGCGCAGCGCCTCGTGCCGGCGGACCACCTCGGCGAGTGCCCGGCCCAGCACCGCGGCGTCCACCGGGCCGCTCACCCGCACCGCGCCCGGCACCACGTAGGCCGGGTTGTCCGGGCGGACCTGCTCCAGGAACCACATGCCCTGCTGGAACACCGACAGCGGGAAGACGTCCTCGGCCGGCCCGCCGCCGCCCGCCCGCTCCTTCTCGGCGAGCAACTGCTCCAGCCGGGCCCGCTGTTCGGGGGTGAGGGCGGCCAGCCGCCGCTCGATCTCACTCACCGGCCCGCTCCGTCCCGTTCCGGGCGCCCGCGGACTCCCCGGTGACCTGCTCCAGGAGGGCCAGCAGTTCGGCGGAGTCCGCCGCGGCGCCCCCGGCCGCGCCCTCCTCGGGCCGGTCCGCCGCGCGGGCCACCCGGCGGATCGCCGGGCCCTGCTCGGCGCCCGCCTCCAGCGCGCCGGCCACCTGCTCGGCCAGGCTGCGCACCGTCGCGCCCTTGAGGAAGTCGGCCACGGTCACCGTGACGCCGAGCCGGGCCCGGATCTCGTTGCGCAGCTCCACGGCCATCAGCGAGTCCAGCCCGAGGCCGGACAGCGGGGCGTCGGCGTCGACGGTGGCCGTGCGCGAGCCCAGGGCGGTGCGCACGCCCGCCGTGAGCCCGGCGACCAGGGTGTCGACGCGCCGTTCGGCGGGGGTCTGCCGCAGCTCCTCGGCGGTCGGCAGCGCGCTCGCGGCGGCGGCCCGGCCGGGGGTGCCGGGGTGGCGGGCCGGCCGCTCCCGGCCGGCCCGTTCGGCGGTCCTTCCGGCGGCTGGTCCGACGCCTGGTCCGGTCGCGGTCCGTCCGCCCGCGGTCCGGGCCGCCGGACGCCGGGCGCCCGCCGCCCCCGGACCGTCGCCGCCCGGCTCGTGCCAGAGCCGGGTGGCGGCGAACGGGTAGTGCGGCAGCGGCGTGCGCGACCGGGCGTGGTCGCGGTCGAACCCCGCCCAGTCGACCTCGGCGCCCTCGACGTAGAGCCGCCCGAGGCTGCCCAGCAGGATCTCCCAGTCGTCGTACTTCGGCCGCAGGCTCGGCAGCAGCAGCACGTCGTCACCGGTCAGCACCTCGCGGACCAGGCCGAGCAGCGTCGGCGCCGGGCCGACCTCCAGGAAGGTGCGGTGCCCCAGTCCGTGCAGCGCCCGTACCCCGTCGGCGAAGAGCACCGGCTGCCGGGCGTGGCCCAGCCAGTACCCGGTGTCCAGCGGCCGGTCCCACGGCCACAGCCGGCCGGTCAGGTTGGACAGCAGCGGCAGCCGCGGCGGACCGAACACCACCTTCTCCAGGGCGATCCGCAGCGGCTCCAGCACCGGCTCGACCAGCGGTGAGTGCGAGGAGGTCGAGATGCGCAGCCGGCGGACCTCCACACCGCGCGCGGCGAAGACCTCGCGGACCGCGTCCACCACCTCCCGCACCCCGGACACCGTGGTGTTCGCCGGGCCGTTGACGGCGGCGATCGCGATCGTCGCGGGGTCGTGCCGGGCCAGCTCGGCCGCGACCTCCTCCACCGGGGCGGAGACCGCCGCCATCGAGCCGGCGTCGGCGAGCCGCTGGAGCAGCCGGCCGCGCTCCGCCACCAGCCGCAGACCGTCCTCCAGCGGCATCGCGCCGGCGAAGCAGGCCGCGGTGTACTCGCCCAGACTGTGCCCCAGCACGGCGGCCGGCTCCACGCCCCACGAGCGCCACAGCCCGGCCAGCGCGTACTCCACCGCGAACAGACCGGGCTGCGCGAACTCCATGGTGTCGATCAGCGCGGCGTCCGCCGCCGAGGCCGGGTACAGGGCGGAGAGCAGCGGCGCCGGCAGGACGCCCCGCAGGATCTCGTCGCAGAGGTCGAGGGTGCGCCGGAAGGACGGCTGGGTCTCGTACAGCTGCCGCGCCATGCCCGCGCGCTGCGGGCCCTGGCCGGTGAACAGGAAGACCGGTTCGGCGGCCGGCCCGGACCCCGGCGCGGCGGCGCCCCCGTGCGGACCGACCAGCAGCCCCTCGCCGGCGTCGTCCCGCACGAAGTCCGCCAGCCGGTCCGCGAGGTCCCCGGCCGAGGCGCCGACGGCGGCGAGCCGGTGCGGGAAGTGCGACCGCCCGGTGCCGGCCGAGAAGCACAGGTCGGCCGCCGCCTCCGGCGCGGCGTGCGCCAGCCGGTCCTGGTAGCGCCGTGCGAGCTTGAGCAGCGCGGTGCGGCTCTTCGCCGACAGGGCCAGCACCGACAGCGGACGGGCGCCGTCGCCGGCCGGCTCCGGCCGCCCGGACTCCGGCCACCGCGGCGCCTGCTCCACGATCAGGTGCGCGTTGGTGCCACTGAACCCGAAGCTGCTCACGCCCGCCGTCCGCGGCCCTGCGTCGGCCGGCCACGGGGTGAGGCCGGACGGCACGGCGAAGGTGGTCCCCTCGAAGGAGATGTGCGGGTTGAGCTCGCCGAAGTGCAGGTTCGGCGGGATCAGCCCCCGGTCCACGCAGAGCGCGGCCTTGATCAGCCCCGCGATCCCCGCCGCCGCTTCCAGATGGCCGAGGTTCGTCTTCACCGCGCCCAGGTAGAGCGGCGCGCCCTCCGCGCGGCCGTAGACCTCGGCCAGCGCCGCCACCTCGATCGGGTCGCCCAGCTTGGTGCCCGCGCCGTGCGTCTCGATGTAGCCCAGCCGCTCCGGGCCGACCCCGGCGGAGGCCAGCGCGCGGCGGAAGACCTCGCGCTGCGCCGCCCCGTTCGGCGCGGTCAGTCCCGAGCTGCGGCCGTCCTGGTTGACGGCCGAGCCGCGGATCACCGCGAGCACCCGGTCGCCGTCGCGCCGCGCGTCCGAGAGCCGCTTGAGCACCACCACGCCGCAGCCCTCGCTGCGCACGAAGCCGTTCGCCCGCGCGTCGAAGGTCTTGCAGCGGCCGTCGTCGGCGAGCATCTCGGGGAACTGCGAGAAGGAGATCGCGGCGTCCGGGGAGATCACCGCGTTGACGCCGCCCGCCATCGCGAGGTCGCACTCGCCGAGCCGCAGGTTCTGGCAGGCCTGGTGGACGGCGACCAGGGAGGACGAGCAGGCGGTGTCCACCGAGACGCTCGGCCCGCGCAGGTCCAGCAGGTAGGACAGCCGCCCGCTGGCGATGCTGTGGGCGATGCCGGTGCCGGCGTGCGCGGTGATGTCCTCGGGCTCGCGGAACAGCAGCCCGGCGTAGTCGTTGCTGCAGATGCCGAGGAACACCCCGGTGCGGCTGCCGGCCAGCGCGTGCGGGGCCTGCCCGGCGTTCTCCAGGGCCTCCCAGGCGACCTCCAGCACCAGGCGCTGCTGCGGGTCCATGGAGACCGCCTCGCGCCGGGAGATGCCGAAGAACTCGTGGTCGAAGCGGTCGATGTGGTCCAGGAAGCCGCCCCAGCGGCTGCTGTGCCGGCCGGGGGTGCGCGGCCGCTCGTCGTAGAACTCCTCGACGTCCCAGCGGTCGGGCGGGACCTCGCCGATGGTGTCGGTGCCGGCGGCCAGCAGTTCCCAGTAGGCGTCCGGGCCGTTCGCCCCGCCGGGGAAGCGGCAGCCGACGCCGACGACGGCGATCGGCTCGGAGCGCTCCCGCTCGTAGGCGTCGATCCGGCGCTGCATCCGTTCCATCGTCAGGTAGGCGCGCTTCATCGCCGCCGCGGGCGCGGTCCGGCCCTCGGGCGAGTCCGGCGAACCGGCCGCGCCGGGTGTGCCGGGTGTGCCGGCCCGTGTGGTGTCCTCGTGCGTGGTCATCGTCCCTGCCCCCGGTCGGTCGGATCGGCGTCGGTGGTGGCATCGGCGTGGGTGCCGGGGTCGCTGCCGGCGCCGGGGTCGAACTGTTCGAACTTGGCGAGGAGGAGGGCTTCCAGCTCGCTCTCCGTGAGCCCGTCGAGGCCGTCGGGTCCGTCGGGTCCGTCGGCCCCCTCGGGCCGGTCGAACGGGCCGGCCGGCCCGGCCGGGTCGGACGTCCGGTCCGGACCGGTCCGGGCGGCGGCGGGCGCCGGGGGAGGCGTGTCGGCCGCCGGGTCCGCCTCCAGCGCGATGCCCATCCGCTCGGCGAGGAAGGGCGTCAGCGCGTCGAGCGTCGGGTACTGCCACCCGAGCGTCGACGGCAGCGGCACGCCCAGCGAC
The DNA here is from genome assembly GCF_042261735.1 of Kitasatospora sp. NPDC056327. Taxonomy (NCBI): domain Bacteria; kingdom Bacillati; phylum Actinomycetota; class Actinomycetes; order Kitasatosporales; family Streptomycetaceae; genus Kitasatospora; species Kitasatospora sp. NPDC056327. Next base: position 37,619 of record NZ_JBHJRC010000021.1, read on the forward strand.
AGCTCCAGCCGCGAGCGCAGCTCCAGGGTGCGCATCGAGTCGAAGCCGAGGCTCGCCAGCGGCGCCGCGCTGTCGATCGCGTCGCCGTCCGCGGCCGGTCCGTCGAGCACCCGGGCGGCCAGCTCCCGGCAGTGCCGGACCAGCACGGCCCGGCGGTGCCGGCCCGGCGCGACCTCCAGCAGCCGCCGGCGCAGCTCCTCGGCGTCCGCGGAGCCCGCGCCCGCCGCGCCGCCGGCGGCGGCCGCCCGGACGATCGACGCCGGGCTGCCCAGCAGCCGGCCGAGCGAGCCCAGCCCGTCGCCGTCCACGCTCAGCGCGGACAGTCCCAGCGCCCGGCGGTGCGCGGCGACCGAGTCCAGGCAGGCGCCGAGCACGCTCTCCCGGTCCGCGCCGGTGGCCGGGTCGCAGAGCACCAGGAAGTCCAGTTCCCGCTCCGCCGAGGCGAGGTGGAGGTTCCACGCCTCCCCGGCCAGGGCCGCGGCGGCCCGCAGCGGGTCGTCCTCGTCGGCGTCGCCGCCGGACGCCCGGGCGAGGTGGACCACCCCGGCCGGTGGTGCCGACCCGGGCGAACCCGCCCCGGCGAGCAGGGCGGCCACCTCCTCGGCCCGGGACAGGTCCGCCACCGGCAGCGTCACCTCGACGCCCCCGGCGCGCAGCCCGGCCACCGCCTCGGCGGCCTGCCCGGCGTCGGAGCCGGGCGGCCGGACCAGGGCGATCCGGCGCGCACCGAGGTCCGCCAGCCGCCGGGCCGCGGCCAGGGCGGCCGGTGCCGTCCCGCCCGTGACCAGATAGCCGGCCCGGGGCCGGACCACCGCCGGGCTCGGCGGCACCGCGATCTCCGGCGCCGGCTCCGGCCGGAGCACCAGCTTCCCGGTGTGCCGGGCCTGCGCCATCGTGGCGAACGCCTCGGACGCCTCGCCGAACGGCCGGACGCTGACCGGCAGCGGCCCGAACTCCCCGTCGTCGAAGCCCCGCACCACCTCCGTGAACAGCTCGGCGAGCAGGTCCGGCCGCGCGTGGAAGGTGTGGTCGAGGTCGACGGCGAACAGGGCGCGGTTCCCCTTGAGGTGGCCGAGGCCGACCTGGCTGTCGTCGAAGATGTCGCGCTTGCCGAGCTCGACGAACCGCCCGCCCGGCGCCAGCAGCGCCAGTCCGCGCCGCAGCGCCTCGCCGGTCAGCGAGTTGAGCACCACGTCCACCCCGCGCCCGTCCGTGAGCGCGGCGATCTCGTCGGCGAAGGCCGTCGAACGGGAGTCCATCACCCGCTCGACGCCGTCCAGTTCGCGCAGGTGCCGGCGCTTCCCGGGCGTCCCGGCGGTGGCGAACACCCGGGCCCCGCGGCGCCGGGCCACCGCCAGCGCGGCCAGGCCCACCCCGCCGCTCGCCGAGTGGATCAGCACCGTCTCGCCCGCCCGCAGCCGGGCCAGGTGGTCCAGCCCGTAGACGGCGGTGAGGAAGGCGATCGGGACCGCCGCCGCCTGCTCGTCGTCGAGGGCCGCCGGACGGGGCGCCACCAGGTGTTCCTCGGTGGTCGCGTACGCCGCGAGCGCGGACGGCACCACGGCCATCACCCGGTCCCCGGTCCGGAAGCGCTCGACGCCCGGACCGACCGCGCTGACCCGGCCCGCGCACTCGACGCCGAGCGGGACGGTCCCGGCGGCGCCGGGGTACGCGCCCATCGCCTTCAGCACGTCGCTGAAGTTCAGCCCGGCCGCCGCCACCTCGATCTCGACCTGGCCCGGCCCGGGCGCGGTCCGCTCCCAGCGCGTCGGGGTCAGGCTGCCGAGGAGCCCCGGCTGGACGGCCAGGATCCGGTGGTTGGTGTCCAGCTCGGGGTCGAACGGCCGCCGCTGCCAGCCGGGTTCGGTGCCGTCGGCGGAGTCCTGGGGCACCCGGACGGGGGTGTACCGGACGGCTCCGCGCAGGGCCGCGGCCTCGCCGGCGGGGCGCAGCAGGACGTCCAGCAGCCGGGCCGGGTCGTCCCGGGCCGGGTCGGGGTCGAGGTCGACGACCAGCGGGCGGGGTGCGTCGTACCCGTCCGCGGCCGGTCCGGCCGGGCCCCACAGGAGCGCCTGCGCCGGGTCGGGGGCCGGGTCCCGCCCGGTGACCCGCTGGGCACCCCGGGTCAGCAGGGTGAGCCGGGGCGCGCCGGGCAGGCCCTCGCCGGCCAGCTCCCGGACCAGCTGCAGGGCCGGGCGGACGGCCCGCGCGTGCTCCTCGGTGAGCGGGAAGGGGGCCCGCCCGGGCGCGCCGGCGGCGTCCAGGCCCCATGCGTAGACCACGCCGGCCCACGGTTCGTCACCGGCCGCGCGCAGCTCCTTGAGCAGGGCGGTGAGGTCCTCGGGACGGCGCGGGTCGAGGGTGTGGTGCAGCGGGTCGAGCCGGCGGGAGCGGTCGCCCGGGGTGACGGTCACCCAGCTGCCGCGCCGGGCGACCAGCTCGGCACCGAGGGCTCCGGCGAGGCCCGGGCGGTCGGGGTGGCCGGTGCGGCCGGGGTGGTCCGCCGGGCCGGTCCCGGTGGTGCGGTCGGCCCGGCCCCCGTCGGCGAACAGCAGCCAGCGGCCGGGGGCACAGGTCGGTGCGGCGGTGCGCTCCTCGGCCGCCCACTCCAGGGCGAACAGGGCGCGCTGCCCGGTGTCCGCGTCGGCGGCGAACGCGGCGGCGGGGGGTACGGGTGCCGGGACGGCCTCCGCCTCGGCGGCCCCCGTGCTCCCCGTGCTCCCCTCGGCCGGTGCGGACCGCGCGGTCCCCTCGGCCGGTGCGGCCTGCGCGGTCTCCGGGGCGTGGCGCCGGCGCTGCCAGGGGTAGCCGGGCAGGTCCAGCACGGCCCGCGGCAGCGCCCCGTCCGGGGCCCCGTCCCCGGCGTCGCCGGCACCGTTCCGCTCGGCGAGTTCCACCCCCGACGGTGCCCCGCCCCCGGCGATCCCGGCGAGGGCCGCCAGCGCGGCGGCCCGGCCGGAGGCGGTGATCCGGGCCAGCCGGCGGTGCCGGGCCCGGCCGGAGCCCGCCGTGTAGGCGAACGCCGGGTAGTCCTCGTCGGCCAGCCCGGTGAGGCGGCCGTGGAGCGCCGAGGCCAGCGCGCGCAGTGCCTCCGGCGTCCGGGCGGACAGCTCGAACCCGTCGACCGGCACCGCCGGCGCCACCGGTGCGTCCTCCTCCCCGGCCGCGCCGACGATCACCTGGGCGTTGGTCCCGCCCATCCCGAAGGCGCTGACCACCGCGTGCCGTCCGCCGCGCTCGGGCCACGGGCGCAGCGTCCCCGGCAGGGTGATGCCGGTGCCCGCCAGGTCGATCAGCGGATTGAGGGTCGCGAAGTTCACCAGCGGCGGGACCTCCCGCCGCCGCAGGCACAGCACCGCCTTGACCAGCCCGATCACGCCGGCCGCGGACTCCGGGTGCCCCAGATTGCCCTTGACCGAGCCGACCGCCAGCTCGGCCCCGCCGTTGCGGCGGCCCAGCGCGGCGGCGATCGCCTCCATCTCGATGGTGTCCCCGAGCGAGGTGCCCGTGCCGTGCGCCTCCACGAGGCCGATGTCGGCCGGGGCGAGCCCGGCGTCCGCCAGCACCGCCTCGGTCAGCGCCACCTCGGACAGCACGTTGGGCGCGGTGAAGCCGGTGGAACGGCCGGTCTGGTTCACCGCCGAGCCGTGCACCAGGGCGTGCACCCGGTCGCCGTCGCGGCGCGCGTCCTCCAGCCGCTTCAGCACCAGCACGCCGCAGCCCTCGGCCCGGGTGAACCCGTTCGCCCGGGCGTCGAACGGGCTGCACCGCCCGTCCGGCGACAGGGTGCCCGCCAGCTGGTGCAGCCGCGTCGCCCGCGGCGACAGCACCAGGTTCACCCCGCCGGCCAGCGCCACGTCGCACTCCCGGCGGGCCAGCGCCTGGCGCGCCAGGTGGACCGAGACCAGCGAGGACGAGCAGGCGGTGTCCACCGTGATCGCCGGACCGGCCAGCCCCAGCGCGTACGCGACCCGGCCCACCGTGAAGCAGTGGCCGTTGCCGCCCGCCCAGTGGGTGTCCAGCTCCCCGCTGTGCCAGTCCCAGTACTCCTGGCCGGTGACCCCGACGAACAGGCCGGTGCGGGCCGCGTCCAGCCGGTCCGGCGGGAGCGCGGCGTTCTCCAGCGCCTCCCAGGCGACCTCCAGCAGCAGCCGCTGCTGCGGGTCGGTGCCCCGGGCCTCCTCGGGGCTCATGCCGAAGAACTCCGCGTCGAAGTCCATGACCTCGTCCAGGAAGCCGCCGGTGTGCGGCAGCCGCTCCCACTCGGCGGCGAACGGCCCGCGCCGGCCGGCGGGCAGCGGGCCCACCAGGTCGCGGCCCTCGGCCAGCGCCGTCCAGTAGCCGTCCAGGTCGGTGATGCCGCCCGGCAGCCGCAGGCCGATGCCGACCACGGCGAGCGGTGCGGCGCCGTTGGCGGCGTCCAGCTGCGCCCGCAGCCTGCGGACGGTGTCCAGCGCCCTGGTGAGCGGGGTGGGCGCGGGCGCGGTGGTGTCGCGCTGCTCCGTCATGGCCGTCAGCCCTCGCCGTCCGTCGCCGTGCCCGCGCCCGCGTCCGAGCCCGCGGGCGCGTCCGGGCCCGACCGCGGCTCCGGCGCCGCGTCCGGGTCGGCGCCGGCGGCGTCCGCCTGCTCGCCGAGCAGCCGCTCCGCCAGCACCGCCGACAGCGCCCGGGGCGTGCCGTACGTCCACAGCAGGGTCGGTGACAGCCGCAGTCCGAACGCCGCCTCCAGCCGGTTCCGCAGCTCCAGCCCCATCAGCGAGTCCAGCCCGAGCGCCTTGAACGGCGTGTCCCGGTCGATCGCCCCGGTGTCCAGCCGCAGCACCCGGCCGGCCAGCTCCTGCACCTTCGCCTCCAGCAGCTCCGGCCACCGCGCCTCGGGCGCGGCGCGCAGCTCGGCCAGGAAGGCCGCGCCCGCGCTGCTGCCGCCACCGCCGTGGCTGGCCAGCTCGCGCAGCGCGCTCCAGCTCTCCAGCGTCACCGCGTCCGGGTACGCCTCCAGGTACTGGCGCAGGTCGATCGGCACGTAGGCGACCACCTGCTCGTCACCGGCCAGGAACCCCTCCAGCGCCCGCCACGCCTCCCCGGTGGAGAACCCGGCCATGCCGCGCTCCGCCAGCCGGGCCCCGCGATTGTCCTCCGCGGCGGCCAGACCGACGTCGTCGAACGGCCCCCACTGCACGCTCAGCGCCGGCCGCCCGCGCCGCCGCCGGGCCACCGCCAGGGCGTCCATGAAGGCGTTGCCCGCCGCGTACGCGGCCTGCCCGGCGTTGCCGAACAGCGCCGCCGCCGAGGAGAACAGCAGGAAGAAGTCCAGCGGGTCGTCCTCGGTCACCGTGTCCAGGTTGAGCGCGCCGTCCACCTTGGGGGCCAGCACCCGCTCCACCTGTCCGGGCGTCAGGTTCAGCACGGTGGCGTCGTCCAGCAGACCGGCCGCGTGCACCACCCCGCGCAGCGGCGGCAGCTGCTCGCGCACCCGGCGCACCGCCGCCGCGTCGGCGACGTCCGCGGCGAAGGTCTCCACGACCACCCCGCGCGCCCGCAGCGCCCCGATCCGGGCCACCGCCTCCTCGCGCGGCGCCGAGCGCCCCACCAGGGCCAGCCGGCCCGCGCCGCGCTCGGCCAGGAACTCCGCCAGCGACAGCCCGAGCGCCCCGAGCCCACCGGTGATCAGATAGGTGCCGTCGCCCCGGAAGCGGCCCTCCCGCTGCGGCTCCGGCGCGACCTCGGTCACCGTCGCCGGGTCCGCCAGCACGAACTTCCCGACGTGCCGGCCGCGCGACATCTCCCGCATCGCCTCGGCGGCCCGCGCGAACGGGTACCGGATCACCGGCAGCGGTGCCAGCTCGCCCGACCCGACCCGCTCCCACACCTCGGCGAACAGCCGGGTGAACAGCGCGGGCCGGCGGGCGATCACCCCGGCGAGGTCCAGCGAGGCCAGGCTGATGCCCTTGCGGAACGCGTCCAGCCCCAGCGTGCGCCCGCCGTAGATGTCGGCCTTGCCCACCTCCACGAACCGGCCGCCCTCGGCCAGCACCTCCAGGCCCAGCGGGATCGCCGCGCCCGTCAGCGAGTTGAGGACCACGTCCACGCCGCGGCCCCCGGTCGCCCCGCGGACCCGGTCCGCCCAGGAGAGGTCCCGGGAGTCGAAGACGTGCCGGACGCCGAGCTCCCGCAGCCGCGCGCGCTTCTCCTCGCCGCCCGCCGTGGCGATCACCTCGGCGCCCAGCAGCCGGGCCACCGCGAGCGCCGCCAGGCCCAGACCGCCGGCCGCCGAGTGGATCAGCACCGTCTCGCCGGGGGCCAGCGAGGCCAGGTGGCGCAGCCCGTACCAGGCGGTGATGGTCACCGCGGGGAAGGCCGCCGCGTCCTCGTCCGCCAGGCCCTCCGGGACGGGCTGCGCGTGGTCGGCGAGCACCGTCCAGTGGGTGGCCAGCGAGCCGCCGCCGGTGCAGGCCACCACCCGGTCGCCGGGCGCGAAGCGGGAGACGCCCTCGCCGGTCCTGGTCACCACGCCGACCCCGTCCAGGCCCAGCAGCCGGGCGTCGGCCGACGGGTCGGGGTAGGTGCCCATCACCTTCATCACGTCGATGAAGTTCAGCGCGGCCGCGGACACCGCGATCTCGATCTCCCCGGCACCGGGCGCGCGGCGCTCCAGCGGGCGGAACGCCAGGCCGTCCCAGGTGCCCTGACGGTCCGGGGCGAGCCGGAACGCCTGCCGCCCCGAGGAGCGCCAGGCGGGCCGGGCCGGGTCCGCCCGGTCGTCCGGCACCGCGGCCGCGCCGCGCACCAGCCGGCCCACCAGCCGCTGTCCGCCGCGCAGCACCACCTGGTCCGCGCCGTCCCCGGCGAGCAGCTCGGCCGCGCACTCCACCGCCCAGCCGGCGTCATCGCCGGCCACGTCCACCAGCACCGGCCGCAGCTCGGGGTGCTCGCGGCGCAGCACCCGGGCGAAGCCCCAGGACAGCGCCGCACCCGGGTCGGCGTCGCCGGCCACCCCCGGCGGCAGCTGCGCGTCGGCGGTCACCACCGCCAGCCGGGGCACCAGCGGGCGGGCCGCGCAGGCCCGCACCAGGGCGGCCAGCGAGAGCAGGCCCGCCCGCTGGGCCGCCTGCCCGGCGTCCGCGCGCGGCGCCAGGAACACCACGCCGGTGAGCCCGTCGACCGACGCCAGCCGCTCCTCCCAGACCTCCGCCGGCCCGGCGGCCCCGCCGTCCGCGACCCGGGCCGGCGCGTCCGCGCCGAGCGCCTCCAGCGCCTCGGCCAGCTCACCGGCGCGCGCCCGTGCCGCCGTGCCGCCGACCGTGTCCGCCGCGCAGACCGCCCAGCGGCCCGGCGCCGCGTCCCCGGCCGCCTCCGGGCGGTCCACCGGCCGGAACTCCAGCCGGTGGATCCGCTCCGCGTCCGCGGCACCGGGATCGGCCGAGGCCGCCAGTGCCCGCATCCGCAGCCCCACCAGGCTCAGCACCGGCCGCCGGTCGGCGTCGAACAGGAAGAGGTCGACCTGCTCGCCGCCGTCCCGGCGCACCGCGTGCGACCACAGCCGGGTCACCGGCTCCGCGAGGTCGTGGTGCAGGTGCACCCGCTCCACCCCGACCGGGACCGCCGCCCCGTCGCCCGGGAACAGCGGGACCGACGCCTGCAGCGCCGCGTCCCACAGCGCCGGGTGCAGCCGGTGCGGGTGGCCGCCGACCAGCAGCCCCTCCGGCAGCCGCACCTCGGCCAGGGTCTGCGCGCCCTCGCCGCGCAGCGCCGTCACGCCCTGGAACAGCGGACCGTAGTTCAGCCCCCGCGCCGCACAGTCCGCGTAGAACTCCGCGGCCCCGGTGGCCTCCGCGCCGAGCAGCCGCTCGGGGAACGCCGGCAGCCCGGGCGCGGTGTCCTCCGCCAGCACCCGCGCCGAGGCGTGCCGCACCCAGCCCTGCCCGCCCGGCTCCAGCGAGGACAGCGTGAAGCTGCCGCCCCCGGTCACGTCGTCCCGCCAGCCCAGCGCGACCGTCACCGGCTCCTCGGTGAGCGTCAGATGGCCGTGCAGGCCGACGTCGGCGAGCGTGCGGTGCGCGCCGCCGGTGCGGGTCAGCGCCGTGCGCAGGGCCAGCTCCAGCATCGCGGTGCCGGGCAGCACCACGGCCTCGTACACCCGGTGGTCGCGCACCCAGGGGAGGTCGGCCGGCGCCAGCTCCAGGGTCCCCGACCAGGCGCCCTGCTCGGTCACCGACGGCACCAGCCGCAGCTCGTCCCCGGCGCCGCCCGCGGTCCGCCTCCGGGCCGGCTCCACCCAGTGGGCGGTGCGCTGCCACGGGTACGGCGGCACCGGCGCCCAGGCGTCCCGCGGCAGCGCGCCGAACGGCTCCAGGCCGCTCACGTAGGCCCGCGCCAGCGACTCCCGGACCATGGCCGGCGAGCCCTGGTCGCGCCGCAGGGTCGGCAGCACCTGCGGCGGGACGGGCCGCTGCGCGGCCAGCTGCTCCAGTGCCGGGGTCAGCACCGGGTGCGGGCTGATCTCCACCACGTGGGTCACCCCGGTGTCGAACAGCCGCTCCATCGCGTCGGCGAACAGCACCGGCCGGCGCAGGTTGTCCACCCAGTACCGGGCGTCCAGCTCGGGCCCCTCCAGCGGGGCCACCCGCACCGTCGACATCAGTCCGACGCTGCCGGGCCCCGGGCGCACCGACCGCAGGGCGGCCAGCAGGTCCTCCTCCAGCGCGTCCATCTGCGGGCTGTGCGAGGCGTAGTCCACGTTGACCAGCCGGCAGAAGGTACCCTCCGCCTCCAGCAACTCCTTGAGCGCCAGGACCAGTTCGGTGTCCCCGGAGAGCACGCAGCTGTTCGGGCCGTTGTTCACGGCCAGCGACACGCCCTCCTCGAAGCCGGACAGCGCCGCCTTGGCCGCGTCCAGCGAGAGGTCGACCGCCAGCATCCGCCCCCGGCCCGAGGTGCGCCGGGCGATCGCGCTGCGCCGGGCGACGACCATCGCGCCGTCCTCGTAGGACAGGATGCCCGCCGCGGTGGCCGCGGTGACCTCGCCCTGGCTGTGGCCGACCACCACGTCCGGTTCGACCCCGGCCGCCCGCCAGACCTCGCACAGGCCCAGCGAGACCGCCCAGAGGGTCGGCTGCAGCATGTCGATCCGCGACAGCCACTCCTCGCCGGCCCCGCCCGAGACCACCTGTTCGAGGTCCCAGTCGACGTACGGCTCCAGGGCCGCGGCGCAGCGGTGGATCACCGCGGCGAACACCGGGTCGGCGGCGAGGAGTTCGCGGCCCATGGCGTGCCACTGCGAACCCTGGCCGGGGAACACGAAGGCGGTGCGCCCCCTGGTCGCGGCACGCCCGGTGAGCAGACCGGTCCCGGTGGCGGCGGGGTCGGCGGCCAGCCGCTCCAGCCGTTCGGCGGCCTCGGCGGGGGTGCCGGCGGAGACGGCGGCCCGCACCGGGAAGTGGTCGCGCCGCCAGGCCAGGGTGCCGGCCACGGCCGGGAGCGCGGCGGCGTCGCCGGTCAGCAGTTCGCGCAGCTCGCCGGCGCGCCGGGCGAGCGCCTGCTCGGAGTGCGCCGACACCGGCAGCAGCACCTCGGCGGCCTGCGTGTCCGGGGTGTCGACGGCGGTCGGCGCGCCGGCGGCGGCCTGCGTGTCCGGGCCGCCCGCCGTGTGCCCGGCCGGCGCCGGCGCCCCGGTCAGCACCACGTGCGCGTTGGTGCCGCCCCAGCCGAAGCTGCTCACCCCGATGAAGACCCGGTCCGGCTCCGGCAGCGCCAGCGGCTCGCGCACCACCGTCAGGTTCAGCTCGTCGAAGGCGATCTCCGGGTTGAGCTCCGCCGAGTGCAGGCTCGGCGGCACCACCCCGTGGCGCAGCGACAGCAGCGCCTTGAACAGCCCCGGGATGCCGGCGGCGGCCTCCAGGTGGCCGATGTTGGTCTTCACCGAGCCGATCGGCAGCGGGCCCGCCGCGGCGCTGCGCCCCTGTCCCAGCACCCGGCCGACCGCGCCGGCCTCGATCGGGTCGCCGACCGCGGTGCCGGTGCCGTGCGCCTCCAGGTAGGCCACCCGGTCCGCCGGGATGCCCCAGTGCCGGTAGGAGTCCCGCAGCAGCCGCTCCTGCCCCAGTGGACTGGGCGCCACCACGCTCTGCCCGCCGCCGTCGTTGTTGACCGCGGTGCCGGCGATGACCCCGTGGATCCGGTCGCCGTCCGCCTGCGCGCGGGCCAGGGTCTTCACGTAGAGGGCGCCGACGCCCTCGCCGCGCACGAAGCCGTTCGCCCCGGCGCCGAAGGCCTTGCAGCGGCCGTCCGGGGAGAGCCCGCCGAAGTACGTCAGCCCGATCGACGCGGTCGGGTCGAGCATCAGCGCGACACCGCCGATGATCGCCGCCTCCACCTCGCCGGCCCGCAGTGCCTGGGCCGCGAGGTGCGCGGCGACCAGCGCCGAGGAGCAGCCGGTCTCGACGACCAGGCTGGGCCCGGTGAGCCCGAGGAAGTAGGAGACCCGGGCGGCGATCATGTCGAGCGCGTAGCCGGGCGCGGTGTGCTGGGTGACGCCGCTGCCGCTCTTGCGCCCGACGTGCTCGTAGTCGTGCCACCCCGCGCCGACGAAGACGCCGGTGCGGCTGCCCGCCAGCGTGCGGGCCGGTGTCCCGGCGTCCTCCAGGGCGCGCCAGGCGACCTCCAGCATCAGCCGCTGCTGGGGGTCGAGCATCTCGGCCTCGCGCGGGGAGATGCCGAAGAAGGTGGCGTCGAACCGGTCGACGTCGTCGAGGAACCCGCCGACGGCCTGGATCTCCCGCTGCGGGTCGAGCTGCGCGGAGGCGTCCCACCGGCTCGCCGGGACGGGGCCGATGGCGTCCTGACGCTCCATCATCAGTCGCCAGAAGGCGTCGACGTCGGGGGCGTCGGGGAACCGTCCCGCCATGCCGACGACGGCGAGGGCCTGAGTCGGGTCCTGGGCCACAGGGTCTGTGTGCATGTCCTCTTCCTCGGGCATCCGTGGTGAGCCGGCTCGGTCGTGGATCGGCACCCGTCCGGGGCGCGTGAGGGCGCGCGGGCGGAGGGGACCCGAGGGCGGCGGAGGGATAGGGGGACAGTCGGGTTCCGGGGGCCGGGCGGGGCTGACGGGCCCCGCGCGGCAGTCGATCACCAGTGCGCATCGTGGTCCTCACCGGTTGCCACCGACAAGGCTTTGACCTGCTTTTACTGACACTTGTCACGTCCCTGGGCCGGGGCGTCGGGTCGGCCCCCGGAGGCGGGATAAGTTGAGGGGTCACCGAATGACACGCGTAGATCCACGATCCGCCGGTCCGGTGGTCGCCGCGGTCCCCGGTCGCACGGTTCCGCGGGTCCTGCTGAGGACATGTCCGCACCCGGACGCCCGGGACCGTCGACGGGGCCCGACGGCCGGCGACAGACTGGAGCGGCGGCCGAAAGATCACCATGAGTTCCGTTCACGGGATCCTCGGGGGAGACCAGTGATGACCATTCGTGTGTTGGTAGCCGACGAGCAGCTGCTGCCGCTGGACGCGATCGCCGAAGTGCTGTCGGGCGTCAAGGGCTTCGAGGTCGTCGGGGCGGTCAACCGGAGTTCGCTGATCGTTCCGGTCGCGGTGCGCAGGAGACCGGACGTCGCCGTGCTGGGCATGGGCACCGCGCACGGCTGCTTCCGCCTGGTGCGGGAGCTGGGCCGGAGGCTGCCCGACTGCCGGGTCGTCCTGATGACCGCCCGGCCCACCCGGACCCTGGTGGACCGCGCCGTGTCGGCCGGGGTGCTCGGAGTCGTCCCCAAACAGACCAAGATCCCGCGCCTGGTCGACGCCATCCGGGACGCCGCCGCCGTCGGCCGGCCGGCCGGAGCGCTCCCGCCCGGCGGCCGCCCCGCCCCCGGGGAGACCGGGCCGCCGCCGAGACCGGCCGCCCCGGCCGCGGTCGCCGAACAGGTGCTGAGCGAGCGCGAACGGGAGATCCTGCGGCTCACCGCGACCGGCGCCTCGGTGAAGGAGGTCGCCCGCGAGCTCTACCTGGCGGCGGGCACCGTCCGCAACCTCACCTCGGGCGCGATGCGCAAGCTCGACGGGCGCAACCGGTTCGACGCCGCCCGGATCGCCACCGAACGGGGTCTGCTGTAGACGGCGCCGACACCTCCGCGGTCGGACCCGGTCGGACCCGGTCGGCGCCGACCGGTGGCGGCCGGGCCCGCCGCCCGGCCCGCTCCCGCCGGACTACGGCACCGCCACCTCCTCCGCGACGGCCGACTCCTGTTCGAGCAGCCCCAGCCGGGTCGCCCGCACCATGGCCGTGAGCCGGTTGTCGGTCTCCAGCAGCCGCAGGATCTCGGCGACGAACCGCCGCACCGTCCGGTCGGAGTACCCCAGGTGACGGGCGATCGTCTTGTCGGTCGCCCCGACGGCCATCATCCGCAGCACCAGCCGGTGGGTCCCGGACAGCGAGGGCGCCGACCCCGCGGCGCGCCGCCGGGTGTACGGCACGGCCGTCGACCAGCTGTGCTCGAAGACCCGGGTGAACAGCTGCGCCAGCAGCCCGCCGTCGATCACCAGGCTGCGCCGCACCCCGCCCGCCTGCGACCGGGTGACCACCTTCTCCTGGTCGACGATGAGCAGGCGCAGCGGCAGCGACTCGGCGGTGCGGACCTCGGCGCCCGCCTCCTGGAGCGCGTCCACGTACTCGACGACCGGCGGACTGCCCAGTGCCGAGGCCGGTGCGATCACCCGGTAGTGCACCCCCCGGCGCAGCAGCTCGACGTCCTCGTGCAGGCTCGGCGGCAACGGCTCCCGCTCGGCCGGCGTCGGCAGCATCACCGCCACCTCCGACCGGCTGGAAGCGTGCAGTTCGCCGAGCCGGCACCGCAGTTGCTCCCGGGAGTCGACCACCTCGACCGCCGGATCCTGTTGCGGGGAGGCGGGAGCGGTGAGCAGACCGTCCGTCAGATCGGCGATCAGGTCCTGGGCGCGGGTGACCTCCGCCAGCCGCTCCCGCTGGTCGGCGACCAGCCGTCTCAGCACCCGCTGCGGCGGGACGGCGGGTGCCTGCGGGCCCCGGTCGAGCATCCCGTTGCCCGCCAACCAGGCCACGGCGTCCCGCACTTCACCGGGATCGGCACCCAGGCTGCGGGCGAGGTCCTCCGGACAGGTGCCGTCCTCGGAGCGGAGAAGCGCGTGGTAGACACGGTACGCAAAGCGAGCGTTGATCCCGGTTGCCGCCGTCATCGCCTTGAACTCCAGCCGTAGGTCCGGTTCGTGAGCGGGCACGCGTGGGTGGGGCAGCGAGGACGTCCCGAACCCCCCGCGGCTCGGGTGGCGACACTACTTGAAGGATTTGACCGGTCAAGGGTGCCCAGGCTGAACACCTGGATCCGCTCGGTGCAGGGAGGACGACGCGCCGCCACCGCACCTCCGGCCCGCCCCGGACCCGGCCCCGCACCCTCGCCCGCCGTTTCCCCGTAGCTCCGCCGGCGTTCCGCCCACCGTCGTGTCGGTGGTCCGGCCGGCGGCCCGGCCCACCGCTTCGCCCGGAGCCGCGCCGCCCCGCCC